>JAUWEO010000048.1 GCA_030608245.1 Candidatus Latescibacterota bacterium | reverse complement strand
CAAAGGTGCCTTGATGACCAGAGGACTGGCCGAGATCACCCGCCTCGGTGTAGCAATGGGAGCAGAACCTTTAACCTTCGCTGGCCTTTCGGGAATGGGCGATCTAATAACCACCTGCATCAGTCAACACAGCAGAAACCGATATGTGGGCGAACAAATCGGAAAAGGCAATAGCCTCAACCAGGTGTTAGAAGAAATGAAGATGGTAGCCGAGGGGGTAAAGACCACCCGCTCTGCCCTTCAGTTGTCGCGAAAACTGAAAGTGGAGATGCCTATAACTGAAAGAATCTATGCAGTGCTGTTTCAGGGAGAAGATCCCCGAACGGCAGTGTCACAATTGATGAGCAGAGGTGCCAAACCAGAAGTCTATTGTTGAACATATATCTGGAAAAATCGAACACCGAAAGACACTGAATATTAATTCTGCTGTTTCTGAAATATCTTCTGAGGATTCAATAGATAGTATCCGATATTCTTCGGTTGTTTTCACTGTTCTGCGGCGTTTTCCAAATTTAGGTTGAACCATGCAAACTCTCTTCGTTGGTGAACAACGATGGATAAAACCCCAGGTAAGCTTTACTACTCTATCAGTGAGGTATCGCGCCTCAGTGGAGTAAAATCCCATATTCTCAGATATTGGGAAGAGGAATTTTCTATCTTGCGTCCGCAAAAAAACCGGGCCGGAAATAGAACTTACCGCCCCCGGGATGTAAAGATTGTATTGATGCTAAAACGGCTGCTGCAGGAGGAGAAATATAGCATCAAAGGGGCGAAAGAGAAACTTAAGAACGATAAGGAATTTGTCCGTCAACAACTGGAACAGTCTTCCGATGAGATAGAGTCTAAACACATCCTGTTAGAACTGAAGGAAGAACTTACAGAGCTTTTGCAACTTGTCAATCAACTGTAGGAGGCAATTCAGTGAGATTTTCACAGGCATTCATCCCTACGCAGAAACAGATACCGGCTGATGCTGAAGTCCCCAGCCACCAGTTGATGTTACGAACGGGAATGATACGGCTTCATCTATCAGGCGTTTACTCCTTTCTCCCCTTGGGCTGGCGAGTGCTCAGAAAGGTGGCCCAGATTATTCGGGAAGAGATGGAACAGATCGGCGCCCAGGAATTTCTTCTCCCCACCCTGAGCCGAAAGGATATCTGGGAGAAGACCGGGCGCTGGCAGCAAGCGGGAGATTTAATGTTCAGATTGAAGGACCGGAGGGGAGCCGATCTGTGTCTTCCTCCCACCCATGAGGAGATATTCACCTCCATAGCTGCCGGCGAGATCCGTTCCTACCGTGAGCTTCCCCAGATATGGTACCAAATACAGACCAAGTTCCGAGATGAACCTCGGCCTCGCTCTGGAGTGCTTCGGGGCAGACAGTTCCTGATGAAGGACTCCTATAGTTTCGATACCGACCAGGAAGGTCTGGAAAGAAGTTACCAGCTTCACCGTCGGGCCTATTTGAGAATCTTCCGACGATGTGAACTTGAGACCTTTACAGTTAGTGCTTCCAGCGGAATTATGGGCGGCTCGGAATCGGAGGAGTTTATGATTTCCTCTCCTGCCGGCGAAGATGAGGTTGTGTTGTGCAGAGACTGCGATTACGCCGCCAATTTAGAGGTAGCCACTGCAGGAGAACAGCAATCTGATTCCCCATCGCCATCTGCACAATCTCAAGCAGAGAAGGTCTTCACCCCAGAGAAAAAGACCATCGAGGCGGTGTCTGAATTCCTGGAGCTGTCTCCCTCCCGACTGATGAAATCCCTGTTGTTCATCTCTGAGAGAGGGCCGGTAATGGCTTTGATCTCGGGGGAGGATCAGCTCGATGAAGCAAAACTGAACAGGGAACTGAAATGCGAATTCCGTCCTGCCACCCCAGAAGAGGCCTTGGAGTTGACCGGAGCTCATTTGGGATTTATCGGCCCAGTGGGGCTAAAAAAAGAGGTGATGATAATTGCCGATCTTTCGCTTAAAGATCAAGATGATTTGCTTACTGGCGCTAACCAGGACGATTTTCACTTGAAAGGACTTGAACCGGGCAGAGATTTCCGGGTGGAGAAATATGCCCAGTTGCGAATGGTGCAGTCCGGTGACCCTTGTCCTTGTTGCGGAGCTGCCTTGGAGATCTCCCCTGCTATTGAGATCGGGCATATCTTCAAGCTGGGAACGAAATATTCTCAGGCCTTAGAAGCTACCTACCTTGACCCACAGGGAGAACAGCATCCCATCGTTATGGGCAGCTACGGCATCGGCTTGGAGAGGATTGTGGCCTCGGTCATAGAACAGCACTCGGACAAGGATGGGATTGTTTGGCCTATCTCCATCGCTCCTTATCAGATTCACCTGCTGCCAATCAATCCCGCTCACCAGGAGACCAAAGAGCTCTCAGAACAGCTCTACCAGGGTCTTTTGGGGAAAGGTCTTGAGGTACTTATCGACGACCGCGAACTTCGAGCCGGTACCAAATTTAAGGACGCCGACTTAATCGGCATTCCACTCAGGGCTACCATTGGGGAAAAGGGATTGAATCAGGGTAAAGTAGAGATTCGATTCCGCAAATCAGGGAAGGTGATTAAAGTAGACAAGGCAGTGGCTCTGGCTAAGATCGAAGAGATCGTCCGAGAAATGGAGAAAACTGTCCAATCTTCAGAAAACTAGTTTGACCAAACCTCCCGCAGGTTCCAAACCTGCGGGAGGTTGAGGCTTAAAAACAGAGTATCCGCCCAAAAGGACTACACTACGGTGTATCGATTAGAAGAGGTGAAGACAACGTGACTCAAATAACTGAAGCGAAGGCCGGCAAAATCACTCCGGAGATAAGACGAGTCGCCCGGGATGAGGCAGTGACCCCTGAAATTGTTGCCGAAGGGGTAGCCGGTGGCCAGATAGTCATACCCCAAAATAGGCTTCGTCGGTTGGATCGGCCAATTGGGATTGGCACAGGACTCAAAACCAAAGTGAACGCCAACATAGGGACATCCCCTGACCATATTGATCTGGTAGAAGAGGCTTAGAAGGCAAAAGTGGCCATTGATGCTGGTGCAGATGCAGTTATGGATTTGAGCACTGGGGGGGATTTGGACAAGGTTAGAAGGGAAATCCTAAAGGCCTGTGCAGTCCCTTTGGGCACTGTCCCTATCTATCAGGCAGCAATAGAGGCCATCAGTGAAACCGGGGCCTTAGTGAAAATGACCACAGAGAAGATATTCGAGGTAATCGAACGGCAGGCTCAGGATGGGGTCGATTTTATGACCCTGCACTGCGGGGTAACTCAGAACACCTTACAGAGATTGAAACACCAGGGCAGGGTGACCGATATCGTCAGCCGGGGTGGAGTTTTCCTCACCACCTGGATGATCGCTAACAATAGAGAAAATCCACTCTATGAGGACTACGACCGACTTCTGGCGATTGCGAAAAAATACGACATTACCTTGAGTCTGGGTGATGGACTTCGTCCCGGCTCTTTGGCCGATGCCACCGATCGGGCCCAGATAGGGGAGCTGGTACTTTTGGGAGAACTGGCTCAGAGGGCCTGGGAACAGGATGTACAGGCAATGATAGAAGGACCGGGGCATCTGCCCTTAGACCAAGTTGAGTACAATGTGCTGTTGGAGAAGAGACTCTGCCGAGGGGCCCCATTTTATGTTCTGGGCCCGGTTGTCACTGATATTGCCCCGGGCTATGACCACATCACCTCGGCCATAGGAGGTGCCTGGGCTGCCGCTGCTGGCGCTGATTTTCTCTGCTATGTCACCCCCGGTGAACACCTCCGATTGCCGAAAGTGGAAGATGTCAGAGAGGGAGTGATAGTGACCCGTATCGCTGCTCACGCGGCAGATATAGTCAAGGGGGTAAAAGGTGCGGTGGAATGGGACCATAAAATGGCCCAGGCCAGAAAAGATCTGAACTGGGAGGAGCAAATTAGACTTTCTGTCAATCCTGAGCTCGCTCGGAAAATGAGGGAAGAGAGCAGTCCCCGGATTTCCGATGTCTGCACTATGTGTGGTGAATATTGTGCCCTAAAGCTGGTAAAAAAGGCCCTTCATCCAGAGAAGTAGCGCTGGGGTTTATCTCCTTCTCCTCACCCCTGCTTCTGGGCGACCACGGGGGGGGGGAACTCCTGCTCCGCCCGCATGGGTGCAAGGGAGATTATCGGATTAACCAGGGGGATGGGTTGGGTATCATATTAACAAGCTTGCCAATTATATGGTCGTAAGTTTGCCCAAGTTCCTGGCCTATGTCCTTACCAAGGTATCCACATTTCACGGAGAACTCTATCCAGGCCTGAGTCTCTGCTGCCTCAGCCTCTGCATCATTCAGCTTACTGACGAAGGCCGCCTCGTATCGTCTCTTGCGCCAACTTTCTGCGGTGTTTGCACACACTGACCGGGAAGACCTTCGGATTTGATCAACCAACGAATATTTTACTTCGTTTGGAAATTCCTTTGTCAACTCAAATATTCTCATTGCTGCATCGAATGCCAACTGATACACTTGTAGTTCTCGATGACTCTGAATAGGCTTCCTACTCATCTCCCTCTTTCTCCCTCGCTCCTCTGCTCCTCCGCTCTTTCTCCCCTGCTCCTCTCCTCCCCTTCACCGGGCCAGATACACGGGATGCTATCCGAGTTAGTTCTTCCCATAGAATTCTTCTTCTGATAGACCTGACTGGTGGATAATACTTTTCACAGTCCCTTGAGGAAAATCTCTCCTGCCAGCTATCAAAGTAACGCGGTGTTTCTTGCCCTTTATGAAACCTACAAACTGCTGATGACTTCCCTTTTGCCTGGATAGCTTAAAGCCGTGCCTTCGTAGGATCTTCTCAATATCTACACTCGATAGCGACGGGTGCCTTTCAGGCATAGAGCACTTCCTCGATGCTTATATCCTTTGGAGACACCCTTCTGCGCAGTTGTTCACGCATTCTTTGGGATTCCGCGTGGAAGAACTTCAACCATTCTTCTTGTGGCGCTGGACGAGGGAGAAAGTCTATCTCATCCCCGGCTTCCATTACATCTTCCAGATACAACTCGACCGCTTCCCTCAGGTTGACGTTAGCTTCTTCAACGGTATCCCCAAAGGTTGCTACATTTAGCTCCAAGCACAGGGCAGTATATCTATCTCCCTCTTTTTCTATTAGCGCATGTAAAAGCAATGTATTCATAACAACACCCTCCTTTTGTTGGCAGGTTCTTTGGCAAGATTCTAGAATCGCGAAGGTTGAAGAACTCCTTTGATGGCATTCAGCATAAGTGTTCTCCCTTATTCTGCATTCTGCAATTTAAAATCAGTACCTCTCAGTGTCTTTCAGTGTTCAATCTTTCCAGATCTAGTTTGGAATATACTATTCTGTTTGGCTTTTGGCAAGGAAAAACTGGAGGATAAAAAAAACCAGTATTGTGCTGGCTCAGATGGTTAATTGGTGAGTGGTAAATTGATCTCTCTTTCGCCCTTGCTCCTCTGCCGCTGGGCGACCACAGAGGGTCGCCCCTACAGCTTTTCCCCCACTCTGAATATCAAGGTCTCAGTCTCTCCATCAATCTGGGAAATGGGATAGTCTCTCTCACATGGTGTACCCCGCAGAGCCAGGCTAAAGTTCGTTCAATCCCCAGCCCGAAACCGGCGTGAGGCACTGAACCGTATCTCCGTAAATCCAGATACCAGTCGAAGGCCTCAGCGGGCAGGTTCTGTTCTCTGATCCGTTTCTCTAAATCCCCCCTCGCTGTGGATGTTATCATCCACAGCGACTATAGCAACTCACGGAAATCGAGGAGGTTCCGCTATTTGTCCTTAATGCCTTGAAGACAAGATGTGGCACTGGAATATTGATAATCTTTCCGCCTCTCAGCACTCGGGCAATCTGCCCATTTAGCCTCGAATGATTTTCATGAATGTATTTGGTGTGCTGCATCCCTGTGGATGACAACATCCGCAAGGAGCTTAGTAAAGGTATCAGGACGTCCATGCGAAGTCACCCTGAGACCGCAAACACAGCGATAAGGGGCCATCCCTCCTCAGAGACGGCCCCTTGTGCGATGATTCAGCGCATTATCAGGTCATTCCCTGAACAGCGCTTTGACCTCACCCCAGGTTCGGCTCTCCACAGCCGTCGGAATGAGCGCCAGGCCGTCATAGACCCACCAGCATTCCACGATCTTGCCGCCAGCGATGCGGGAGATGGATGCCGACTCAAACTCCCCCTGGGGTGTGCCGGTGACCGTATAGCGGCACGCCACCTTGTCGCCCTCAGCGACTATGTCCTCTGCCGTGAGACGGAAGTCCGGGAAGGCGGCGCGGATCTCAATGACCTGTCCTTTGAGGCTCTCGGGACCGGTGATGTCGGGACGGACAACATCGTGGTTGACGAAGTCAGTGGCGAAAATTTCGTCTGCTATGGCGAGATTCCCCGTATTCCAGAGCTCCATCTGACGCAAGACGAGCTGTTTGTTTGCCTCCGGCGTACCGGGGTCACCAGTTACTTCCGACGGTGTACCCCAGGTGAAGTCTACGCGCCCCATCGGGTCAATCTGGCCGAGCTGTTGCTGGCAGCCCAGCATGTTATAATTCCACCACTCTTCCACGATCTTGCCGCCAGCGAAATGACCCATGCAGATCTGCGCATTTGTGTACTGCGGAGCGACAGGGAGTGTTCCGGTACCTGTGATGCGATATGCTACCTTGTCCCCTTCAGTAACCATGTCATGAACCTCGAAATGCCAGTCTGGCATCATAGTGCGGGTACTGATAACCTCTGCTTTGTAGCTCTCGAGATCGGTGATCTGGGGATAGTAGGGAACGTGGGGGACGAAGTCGGTGGCGAGAACTTCGTCTGCTATGGCCAGGTCGCCCGTATTCCAGAGCTCAGCCCAGCGCTCGACGATGGCCTTATTTGCCTCCGTCTGGGCGGTGGCTGCTTGGAACACACCACCCAGGGCCGCCAACAGGAATCCTACGAGAATAACGGTGCTGATTCGTGCAAACATAGCTAACATCCCTCCTTTTCGTGCCGTGAAGTGTACTCACGGCGGTTTGATTGGTCAAAGCTTGCTATTGAGACTGAGACATACCGTGCACGCATCACCTCCTTTCGGGCGGGGTATCGTTACCCATATCCTTGTTCCCCCCTTTGGGAAAGGGGGACTTGACGTGTGGAAAATGCATAGTCATCCGGAGGGGGTTGCAGAAGCGCCCTCCTGTTCCCCCTCCGGTCTTTCGCTGCTGGGGATGCTATTTGAACAGCGACTTGATCTGTCCCCAAGAGCTGGGTTCCACACTTGTGGGGCCGGGGTCATATTCCTCTACCGTTGCAACATCCACCCCAGGGACGTTTTCCTCCCCCCCGATGGCATAGATCTTCCCATTCACCACACTGGCGGAAAGACTCGATCTTGCCATTCCGAGGTCGGCTTTGACCGTCCAGGTGTCTGTCGCTGGGTCATATTCCTCCACCGTTGAAACAGGCGCCCCAGGCCAGACCTGCGCCCCCCCGATGGCGTAGATCTTCCCATTGAGCACGCCGGCACCTAAGTTATATCTTGGCGTTGGCATGTCGGCTTTGACCGTCCAGGTGTCTGTCGCTGGATCATACTCTCGGACCATGTCGCTGGCATCAGCAGAGGCAAGTAGGCCTCCTATGACATAGATCTTCTCGCCCACCGCGCCACCCGCGCAAACACACGTCGGCTTTGGCATCGGGGCTTTCTCGGCCCACGTGTCCGTGGCCGGATCATACTCCTCCACTGCCGGAACAAGAACAACGCCCAAATCGAATCCACCAATGGCATAGATCTTGCCGTTTACTGTGCTGGTGTGCAGGTATGCTCTTGGGGTTGGCATGGGGGCTTTCGTTGTCCAGGTGTCCGTCGCCGGATCGTACTCTTCTACTGTGGAAAGACCTACGGCCGACGCGGCACTTGCCACGGACCCCCCGATGGCATAGATCTTCCCGTTCACCACGCTGGTGGATAAGCCCCCTCTTGCCGTTGGCATGGGGGCTTTCTCCGTCCAGGTGTCCGTCACTGGGTCGTACTCTTCTACTGTCGAAAGAGGCGATATGCCACCTGTTCTGCCCCCGATGGCATAGATCTTTCCGTCCACCACGCTGGTGGAAAGACCGTCCCTCGCCGTTTGCATAGGGGCTTTCGTCGTCCAGGCGTCACCTTGTGCCAAGCTGAAGGAACCCATGCCCAGCAGCCCGACCATCACCAACACGACGCCCAAGGCGATATACCCGATCTTCTGTTTGAATAACATGGTTCTGCTCCTTTCCTCTAAAGGTTCGCGGTCCTTGTACTGCGACTTCAGAAATCTACCTGTTCGGCATCACCTCCCTTCTCGTCCGCATTCGGGGTGGTCTGGCCTGGAGCGCGATGACCGATCTCTTGCTCCAGAAAGGTGAACAGATCCGTCAGGCTGGCAAAGCTTTTGCGCTCACCAGTGTGTGGGCTTTCGAGGGATGCCCGCCAGACCAGTTCGCCCCCGCTCTTTGTCTGCCACAGACGCAGCAAGTAGGATAGATAAGATCGCTGCTCTCCGCTCATAATGGCTTCGCCTCAAACGGACAAGATCAACCATAGAGACACAGAAAATTTCAAATATTGCCAAGATTTGAGAAATTTCAAAAGCCTGTTCCTGATTCCTGATTTAATCAGGGACCTCAGGAATTGGATGCTGGCAATCGTAGGCAATCTTTGAAATTCAGGCAATTTTGGCAATCTCATGGTTCTCTGCGCTTTCCGTGGTAAGGAAAAAACCTTGACTTATTTGCTAAGAAGTTGTATTATGAAAATATCTGGGCCTTCGCTGAGTTGACACACGCCCATTATATCAACCAAACGCAAGGAAAACGTAGACAAAACGCAAGGAATTGAAAATCTCGGTTAAGAGTGGTTGATATGTGTAAGAAAGCATGATGTTCGTGATCATACAGATTCCCCCCGCTCCTTGTGGATGTTATCATCCACAAGGAGACAATGAGTAAAAGGCTGTGGATGATAACATCCACAGCGAGCCGTTGATGAATTTTATTCTCCACCAAAGTAATCATTTACATCAGATACATCATGGTATCTTACACATGGAGGATGAGCGATGGCGCATTTGTTGCTGTTTCTGCTGGGATCTTTTCAGGTGACGCTGGCCGAGGAACCTGTCACTAACTTTGAATCCGACAAGGTGCGAGCATTGTTAGCCTATTTAGCCGTGGAAGCGGATCAGCCGCACCGTCGTGACTCATTGGTTGGTCTGCTCTGGCCGGATTGGCCGGATCGAGCCGCCCGCACCAACCTGCGCAACGCCCTGGCCAACCTGCGCGGAGTTATCAGTGACCGTGACGCCACACCGCCGTTTCTGCTGATCACCCGAGAGACGATCCAGTTCAACACGGCCAGCGATGCCGAGGTTGACGTGAGAGCCTTCGCCAAGCTCTTGGAGCCAACGGCCTCTCCTCAGCAAGCCATTCGCCAGTTAGAGGAAGCGGTCGCCTTGTATCGAGGAAACTTCTTAGAAGGCTTTTATCTGAAAGGCAGTGCCGCCTTTGAGGATTGGTGTTCCCTGATGCGGGAGCGGCTCCAACGTCAGGCCTTGACCGCCTTTGGTCGGCTGGCCGGATATTACCAGCAGCGCGGCGAGTACG
>JAUWEO010000071.1 GCA_030608245.1 Candidatus Latescibacterota bacterium | reverse complement strand
CCCAGCATAGGACTTTGGCTTGGGTCCGATGGATTCGACTACCCATTCCAGATAAACTTCACCCGCCAGTGGGATAACCTCATCGCCTCGATCAGAGAGGTAGCCGGATATGCTGTTCCGGATATTAGAGTGGGTATTGAATATAAGCTGAAAGAGCCCAGGACCCATATGAGCGTCGGCTCAGTGGGAAAAGCACTTTCCATTTGCCTGGAGCTGGGGATGGAGAACGTGGGCGTGGTTATTGACTTCGGGCACGCCCTTATGTCAAGGGAAAATCCAGGAGAGTCGGTGGCCTACCTTGCCCGTTACCGAAAACTATTCAATGTCCACTTCAACGACGCCTACGGGGAGTGGGATGACGATATGATCCCGGGGGTGATCCACTTCTGGGAAACTTTGGAATTCCTCTACTACTGCCAGCAGGTAAAATACGAGGGTTGGTTTGGTCTGGATATGTTTCCCTTCCGGGAAAATTCTGTGAAAACCGCAGATATGGCCATACGAAATATAAAGGCTATTGCCCAGTTGGTAGAAAAAATAGATCTGCCGGCGCTCCTGGAGGCCCAGAAGAGAATGGAAGCCATAGCAACCCAAGAGATTGTTCGTAAATGTATTTTCAATTAACCAAGAATAAGAGGGAAAAATGCTTAAGCCACGCAAACGACTAACAAGAAAGCAGATAAGGCAGGACAGATTCATTACCACAGTGATGAGGTTGGCTGGGACTATTCAGCGCAATTCCAAACGGTTTGCAATAGGGATTGCCGTAGTGCTGGTGGCAGTTGTAGTCGTTGTGGCGGTTACGCAGCACAGGAAACGCCAGCAGACCCAGGCAACAGAACTCTTGGGTGAAGCACAGATGGCAAAATGGGTGGGGGAGACCGAAGAGTTGGTGAAGTTGTACCAGAGAGTTATTCAGCAGTTTGGTAGCACCAGCAGTAGCGGAGAAGCCCGGGTGGCGCTGGGAAATCTGTATTTCGAACAAGGAGAAATAGAAAAAGCCGAAGCTGCTTTTCAGGAATACCTTAAAAAGTATCAAGATGATTCCATCTTGACTTATACTTCCTGGAGTGGGATTGCGGCCTGTTGGGAGGAGGAGGGAAGATATTCAGAAGCCGCCCAGAAGTATAGAGGTTTTGCTGATCGACATCAAGACTCCGCCTGGGCTGCCCGGGCCCTTTGGGATGCCTGCCGCTGTTTTCGCTTATCGGGCGAGTTCCAAGAGGCGAAGATGGCCTTGCAGCAGCTCATCAATTTCTATCCGGATTCACCGCTTGCCTACCGGGCAAAGAGCGAAGAGAAGATGTTGGAATAGATTTTTAGCTATAGTTGTTAGGCCACAGATATAGAGCGGAATAGCACACTAAGATGCAACCAAGTGTATTAAAAAAGCCAGGCACAGAAACAGCAACCTCCTTCTATTGCACGAACCGGCCGCCGCTTCTATCCGGCCCCTTTGCCAAGCTGCCCCTGGGCAGTATCCGTCCCCAAGGTTGGTTGAAACATCAGCTCGATCTGATGGCAAATGGTATGACCGGCCGTCTGGCCGAATTTAGCAGCTTTTTGAAACCGGACAATGGTTGGTTTGGCGGAGACAGCGAGGGATGGGAAGAGCAGCCCTATTGGTTCCGCGGCTTTCATGATCTGGCTGTACTAACTGGCAATAAAGGACTTCTCGCCGAGTCGAAACGGTGGATTGAGGCGATTATCGCCAGTCAGGACGGAGACGGCTATTTCGGGGCGCAATATCACAAATGTGTCGTCGGTGAGAATGGCCAGAAGATTTGCGACCTCTGGCCGCATATGGTTATGCTCGACGCCGTCACCAGCCACTACGAGCATACGGGTGACTCGCGCGTCATTCCCCTGATGAAGCGCTTCTTTCAGTTCTGCCGCGGCCTGCCCGAAGAACGGTTTATCCCTAAAAAAGAAGAGCGATTCGGCGACTGGAAGCCGTTCATCCAGACCGACCGGGCGGGGGATATGCTGCCGCACATATATTGGCTCTACAACCGCACTGGCAAAACATGGCTCCTCGATCTCGCCACTCGTTTCTACCAACACATCGCACCCCCCACTGACGAATGGTTAGACCACCACATCGTCCACTTTACTCAGCGTTTCCGCTATCCCGGCAATTACTACATCCAATCGAAGACCATCTGGCACTTGGCTGCAACCGAATACTGGTACAGCCAGCATTTGGGCACCTGGGGACAACAGCCGCGGGGTATCTTTGGCGCCGACGAGCAAGTTCGTCCTGGCTGCACAGATCCCAGACAGGGGTTTGAGACCTGTGGCATGGTTGAGTTCGCCAAGAGCTTCTATATCCTGGGACGGATCACTGGTCAGTCCAAGTACGCCGACAGGTGTGAAGATATTATGTTGAACCACTTTCCTGTTTCGATGACACCAGACCTGAAGGCCCTCCATTATCTTACCGCCTCTAACCAGCCCCAGTTAGATGCCTCGCAGAATCATGAATACTATAACAAAGGCCGCCAGATTTGTTACTCTCCGCATATCTACCGCTGCTGTCAGCACAATGTGGCGATGGGTTGGCCGTGGTATGCACAGAACCTTTGGCAGGCTACGGCTGACAATGGCCTTGCAGCCTGGCTCTACGCCACTTCTCAAGTCACTGCAAAAGTAGGGCAGGAGGGAACTGAGGTAACGGTCAATTCCGAGACAGATTATCCTTTCGCCGGTCGGGTGACGATGACCGTCGAGAGTTCCTATCGGGTAACGTTTCCGCTCTATCTGCGCGTGCCCCATTGGTGTCGAGGATTTCGTGTGGCAATAAACGGGGAACAGTTGAACATAAAGGCCGAACCAGCCACATTTGTCCGCATCGAGCGCACCTGGTCACCAGGCAGCATAGTCACCATTGAGATGCCGATGGAGATTTCCCTGACCCAGTGGCCCCGCACAGGCAGTGTGACCGTAGACCGCGGGCCGTTGAGCTACTCAGTCAAGATCGAAGAGAGGTGGCAGCGCTGTGGAGGCACGGACGAGTGGCCGGAGTGGGAGGTCTTTCCCGCAAATCCATGGAACTATGGGTTGATCATCGATCGGGATAAACCGGGCAAATCACTAAAGGTAGTTGAAAAAGGTGTGGTGGCCGAGCAGCCGTGGACTGTCGAAGATGCCCCAATCGAGATCAAAGCAAGAGGGAAGAGGATTCCTAACTGGCGGCTGGAGAACGAGACGGTTGCTGAACTCAGCCGAAGTCCTGTGAAATCGGATGAGAGAGAAGAGCAAATCACGCTAATACCGATGGGATGTGCCCGCCTGCGCATCTCCTGTCTGCCGACCATAGGCGAGGGACTGGAGGCTGGGGACTGGCAGTAGACGAGATCGTTTTTTGTAGTGCTGTCTCGCCTTTGGATATATGCGTAGATAGATTTCTCGTCAATCAGGGGGGTTTGAAGGTTCTTGACATAGAGTTCGAGCTCCCCGTTTTTTAGAAGTTCGGTGACCTGGGGCTCGGAGATACCCAGAAGAATGGGGGAGGAGTGTGGAGATATTCGCGTTAAAAAAAGTGCCTTGTAGGGCATCTGAGAGCGATGTGGGTATAAGAAAAAGCCAGATAGCATATTCTTGCCATCTGGCTGGTTTTTTTGTGGGTGATTCTTTCCAACAGATCAGCCTTGGGTCATATAATGTACATTATGTAAACTAAGCCCTGCCTAATCAATTCCTCCACTTCCTCGTCTCTACATACTCCATCCCCTCGCGGGTCAATCTCCAGGCCTTCTTTTTCCCCTTTCGCCCCACCTCCATCACATATTCCCTTGGCAGTTTCCTTATCAGGTCGTTGATATTGCGCGGCCCAGCAATCCGCGTCTCCTGATAGCATCTGCTTATGTCATCAGCACAAAAGCACTCCAGTCCGCTATACTTCTCCAGATAATATCCAAACAGCAGTACTTTGTCTGAATGCGACGAAGGTTGTTTCTCCTCTAAGAGATGGTTCAGAGCCTTATTTCCGCTCTTTTCTGTTTCAGAAGGGCCAAATTGGAGCCTTTGGAGAAGCTTGTTGAAATATGCCTCCACGAAGTCCCTATCGCCTTCTATTTCTATCTCCAGGTCTGACTGCCTGAAGTGAATCTTACAGTCTCGTTCCATGGCCTTGTATAATTTTTTATAAAATAATATAAATCGTCTGGAATGTGGAAAACTTGTGGAATCAAACTACTATATTCACCAATCTCTTGGGAACGACTATCACCTTCCGGGGTTGTCTGCCTGCCAGATGCACCTTCACATTTGGAGCCTCTAAGGCTAACCTTTGGGCTTCCTGCTGGTCAATGTCAGCCTCAACCTCCAGTTTGGCCCGCACCTTCCCGTTGACCTGCACCACCAGTGTGATCTGCTGGGGCCTGGTCAATGCTTGGTCATATGTTGGCCATTCCGCCCCAAAGATACTCCTCTGGTGCCCCCTTTGCTGCCATAGCTCCTCTGTCATATGAGGGGCAAATGGCGAGAGCAGAATCAGGAAGACATCTATAGTCTGACTGTCTAACAGGTCTTTTTCCAAACCATAAGCGAAATTCACAAATTCCATGAATCTGCTGATGGTGGTGTTGAACTTGAAACTCTCTATTCCTTCGGTCACATTTTTTACCAACAGGTGTCTTTGCCGTAGCACACTGTTAGAGAACTTATCAGAGGCGGAGAGATTTGCGGTTACCAGTTTCCACACCCGGTTCAGGAAGCGGTGAATGCCTTCAATCCCCCGGTCACTCCACTCTGCATCCTGTTCGGGCGGACCGATGAACAGTTCGTACAGCCGTACTGTATCCGTGCCGTACTTCTCTACCAGTTCATCCGGACTGACGACATTGCCTTTCGACTTACTCATCTTGGCCCCATTGCGGCACACCATCCCCTGGTTGAACAGCCGGAGGAAGGGCTCGTCGAAGTTAATATGTCTCAGATCATACAGCACCTTGGTGAAAAATCGGGCGTAGAGCAGGTGAAGGATGGCGTGTTCTATGCCCCCGATGTACATACTTACAGGAAGCCACTTGTTAATCACCTCTGGATCAAATGCCCTGTCCCAAGACTGGGAACTGGGATAGCGGAGGAAATACCAGCAGGAGCCTGCCCACTGAGGCATAGTATTCGTCTCCCTCTTGGCCTTGCCACCGCACTTGGGGCAAGAAATATTCACAAATTCAGGGATTGCTGCCAACGGTGACTCCCCTGTTCCGGTGGGTTGGTAGCGTTCTACTTCCGGCAATAGAACCGGCAGTTGTTCCTCAGGGACCGGCACCTCACCACAGTGGGAACAGTAAATTATAGGGATAGGTTCTCCCCAGTAACGCTGACGGGAGAAGAGCCAATCCCGGAGTTTGTAGCGCACGGCCTCCTCTGCCAATTCTTTCGCGGCTAACCACTTCACTACCTCCCCCCTACCCTCCTGACTGGAAAGCCGGTTGAACCTGCCTGAATTCACCATAATGCCTTCACCGATATAAGCCTCTAACAACTCTCCCGATTCTCCCTTTTTGCTCTCTGGGCTTGTGATTGCCTCTACAATCGGCAGGTCAAATTGGTTGGCGAACTCGAAATCCCGCTGATCATGGGCGGGCACGCACATAATCGCCCCGGTGCCGTAGGTGAGCAGGACATAGTCGGAGATCCAGATAGGGAGTCTCTTAGTGTTTACCGGGTTTATGGCATAGCTTCCGCTGAACACCCCTGTTTTCTGGCGCATCCCCGATATCCGGTCAACTTCGGAGAGCTGCTTGGTTCCTTCGACATAAGAGTTAACATCATCTTGTTGCTCATAGGATGTTAATTTAGGGACTGCTGGATGTTCGGGGGCCAGCACCAAGTAGGTGGCTCCGAACAGGGTATCGGGACGCGTAGTAAACACCTTCAGCGGGAATTGCTCCCCAGCCGGAGAGATAACCTCGAAGGTTATATCTGCCCCTCGACTTCGACCTATCCAATTGATCTGCATAGTCTTGATCTTCTCTGACCAGTTCAGTCTCTCCAACCCTTCTAAGAGCCGGTCGGCGTAGTCCGTAATCTTGAGCAGCCATTGCAGCATCTCTTTCTTGGTCACCAGTTCTCCGCAGCGTTCGCATCTCCCGTCTACCACTTCTTCGTTAGCCAAACCGGTTTTACATCGGGGACACCAGTTAATGGGCACCATCTGGCGGTAGGCCAATCCTTTCTTATACATCTCCAGAAATATCCACTGGGTCCAATGGTAGTATTCGGGTGAGCTGGTAGTGATTTCCCTGTCCCAGTCGTACATTGCCCCAATCTGCTTGAGCTGCCTCTTCATATTGGTAATATTCTGCATAGTGTTTTCTTGAGGGTGGATGCCCTTTTTAATGGCGTCGTTTTCAGCAGGCAGTCCGAAGGAATCCCATCCCATAGGATGCAAGACATTGAATCCTTGAAGCTTTTTGTATCTGCTCCAGACATCAGAGATAACATAGCCTCTCCAGTGCCCCACATGGAGCCAACTGCCGGAAGGGTAAGGAAACATATCAAGACAGTAATATTTGGGGCCTTCTTCGGCATCTGAGGTGCGATGCGCCCCTGTTTCCGCCCAGACCCGTTGCCATTTCGGTTCAATTGCTCTGAAATTGTAAGCCTTCATTTTCATTCAATCCTCTTTTTCCATTCATCGATTCTATTGAGTGCCTCTAAGGGGGTGAGAGAAGTGGGGTCGAGTTTGCGGATCTCTTCAACCACCGGGTGTTCGGTTTCAAAAAGGCTCAATTGTTTGGTTGAGACAAGGGCAGAATGTTTGCTTTTAGCCTTCTTGGGGATTTTGTTGGGGGTGAGCTCATTCTCTTCCAAATTGACGAGCACCTCTTTGGCTCTCTCGATAACTTCGGACGGCAATCCGGCCAACCGGGCCACTTGAATGCCGTAGCTGTGGTCACACCCACCGGGAAGTATCTTGCGCAAGAATACCACCTCTCCCTTCCACTCTTTCACTGCAAAGTTATAGTTTTTGACCCTCTCCAATATTAATTCCAATTCGGTGAGCTCGTGGTAGTGGGTGGCAAACAGGGTCCTAGGTCTGGCCCGGGAGCAGTTGTGAAGGAATTCGGTCACCGCCCAGGCAATGCTCATTCCATCGAAGGTGCTGGTACCTCGGCCGATCTCGTCAAGAAGCACCAAGCTTTTTGAGGTGGCATTGTTGAGGATATTGGCTGTTTCATTCATCTCCACTAAGAAGGTGCTTTCGCCGGTGGCTATGTTATCAGATGCTCCTACCCGGGTAAATATTCGGTCCACAACCCCAATGTGAGCGGATTTAGCCGGAACGAAACTGCCTATTTGGGCTAAAAGCACTATCAGCCCTACTTGCCTGAGGTAAGTGGATTTGCCGGCCATATTAGGGCCGGTGATGATCAGTATCTGGTCAGTGGAGTTAACTAAGTACGTGTCATTGGGAATAAAATTCCCTTCAGGGAGGAATCTTTCCACCACTGGATGTCTTCCCTCAATTATTTTTATCTCCTCCCCCTCATCCAGTGTAGGACGAATATAGTCTGAACCGACGGCAAGACTGGCTAAGGAGCAAAGGACATCAACCAAGGCGCAGCTTCGGGCTATTTTCTGAATTTTCTCCGCCCAGGCAGCGACCTGTTGGCGAACATCAACAAATATCTCATACTCCAACTGAGCAATCTTCTCGTCGGCTCCCAAGACCTTCGATTCGTGTTCTTTAAGCTCAGGAGTGACAAATCTCTCCGCTCCCACCAGGGTTTGCCTGCGAATGTAATCTTCAGGCACCTTGGAGAGATTTGCCTTGCTAACCTCAATGAAGTAGCCAAAGACCTTGTTATACTTGACCTTTAGTGAAGAAATGCCGGTTCTCTCTCGCTCTTTGGTTTGGAGTTTAGCTATCCAATCCTTTCCGCTGGAGCTGATCTGTCTGAGTTCATCTAATCGGGAGTCAAATCCCAGTTTTATCAAACCTCCTTCGGTAAGCAGAACTGGTGGTTCCTCTACAATGGCCTTGTCAATCAGATTGACGATCTCCTGCACATCTAACAGTTGCTCACGGGCAGAACAAAGAATGAAAGAGGAGGCAGTGGTGAGGTTCTCCCTCAATGCAGGGATTAGCGAGAGGGAGTTTTTCAAGGCAACTAAGTCCCTTGCATTCGCCCGTCCGCAGCAGACCCTGGCCACCAACCTCTCCAAGTCAGCTATCTCCTTAATTGTCTCCGTGAGATCTGTTTTCAAGGAGGAATTCTTCACCATCTCCTCTATCCCTTCTTGTCGCTGAATTATTTTAGCAACATCTCTGCGCGGTTTTAGAAGCCAATTTCTCAGAAGTCTCCCTCCCATAGAGGTTTTGGTGCCATCAAGTACAGAAGACAGTGTGGTCTGTCTGCTACCTCCCGAGAGGGGTGAGAGAAGCTCTAAGTTCC
>JAUWEO010000250.1 GCA_030608245.1 Candidatus Latescibacterota bacterium | reverse complement strand
TCTTCTCACCAAAACTGAAGCTGATATTGCGGTTCACACTACCGGCTCTGGTTTCAAGGATGTCTATCCGCAGATAGAAGAGATTATCTCTGCAGGACTCAATGTGGTCTCGTCAGCAGAAGAATTGCTGATGCCTGATCTCTACCATCCGGAGCTGGCAACCAAGCTGGACCGGTCGGCAAAGGCAAAGGGGGTTACTGTGCTGGGCACCGGAGTTAACCCTGGTTTCGTTATGGATGCCTTGCCGCTTTTCCTCACCAGTGTATGCCAGCGGGTTAAAAAAATAAAGGTAAAAAGGGTTGTGAACGCCTCCACCAGAAGACTTCCTTTGCAGCGGAAAATCGGAGCCGGATTGACCCCGCAACAGTTCAGAGAAAAGGTCAACCAAGGTAAATTGGGACATGTGGGTCTGGTTGAGTCTCTGGCCTTCATCGCCTCCGGCCTTGGCTGGGAGCTAAGCAAGATAAAAGAATCGGTTGATCCGGCGATCGCTGAGACCGAGATGGAAACGAAGTATGTTAAGGTGAACAACGGTGAAGTTACCGGTATTAAACATATCGCCCGCGGGTATGAAGACAGCCAGGAAGTAATAAGCCTTGAACTACAAATGTATCTGGGGGCTGATGATCCTCACGATTCAATCCAAATCGAGGGAGAACCGAACTTGGACCTGAGGATCAACGGCGGCACAGCAGGAGACACAGCTACGGCCGCTATGCTTGTTAATTGCATCCCCAGAGTGGTGGAATCTTCCCCTGGGTTGCTGACAATGAAAGATTTGCCTTTGCCTTATGCCATTTCCGACGGTTTGTCCATTCGAAATCCAAACGGGTAACGCAACCCTACAGTCCCCGCTACCCAAAGAAAGTAACCGCGGATTACGCGGATTTTGCCGATTCAAAAACATAAACCTTGTCAAGAAAAACAAAGTCTCGCGGGTTTGTAGTATAGAGAAGGCAAGGTAATCTCCCGATATTCTTAGAACTATCGAAAGGGAATTCAAAATGAGATTGACTTCCAGGGAAAGACTTATAAATACACTAAAAGGGGACATTCCGGACAGAGTACCCATCTCTCTTTACGAATTCGACGGGTTTTACGATAGCTGGATTCACAGCTATCCGGAATATGCGGAGATACTCCAATATGCTGAGGGCAAAACCGACAAAATGTATTTCTGGGCGCCCCCAGGCGAGAAGTCTGCTCTGTTTTATGGGAAGGTAGACCAGCAAGATATTGTGACCACCGAGTGGAAAGAAGAAAGTTCAGTTTATACCCAAACGGTGATTAACACTCCCCAAGGCAAGCTCTCCTCTCTTTCCCGGCAGGATCAGGGCGTTCACACCACCTGGACCATCGAATACCTGTGCAAGGAGGAAAAGGACGCTGAGAGAGTTCTTTCCCTACCCTACCTACCCTGGCATCCTTCTGTCGACTCCTTCTTTGAACTCGACAAGAAACTGGAGGATTCCGGAATCATCATGGTTGACATCCCCGACGCCCTCTGCTTGACCGTGGAGCTTTTCGGATTCACAAGGTTTCTCACCACTTACATAGACACTCCTAAGATCGTTTTCAGGTTAATGGATTTTTTTCAACAGAGAATCTGTAATTTTCTAAGATTCCTTCTGGAAAACGGGGTGGTCACTTTATACCGCATAGTCGGGCCGGAGTATGCCACTCCACCCTATCTCAGGCCAGAGGAATTCGATAAATTAGTCACCGCCTACGACCGGGAACTGATAGACATACTCCACAGATACGGAGGGATCGCTCGCCTGCATTCTCATGGGAAGATTGGGAAAGTCTTAGAGCCTTTCCTGGAAATGGGGATAGACGCCACCGATCCCGTAGAGCCGCCTCCAGATGGCGATGTGGAATTGAAAGAGGCTAGGCAAATACTGGGCGACAAGGTTACCCTTATCGGTAATATCGAAGAGAGGCTTTTCCACACCGGAGGAAAAGAGGATATGGAACGGGCGGTAAGAAAAGCGATTGAGGAGGGAGCTTCCGGAGGGCGATTCATCCTTTGTCCGACTGCGATGCCCCTCACCACTCCCTTAGATAAGAGAGTTCGGGAGAACATCATCCACTATATAGATTCTGGGATCAAGTATGGAAGAATTTAAACACGAGGTGGTGCCAGAGGGAAGCATGGTCTGAGAAATGAGAACTGTCTGTATGCCGTCTAATAGCTGGGCGAGGAATCCGATACGAATACGGCTGACACAATGACGGTACCGGAGTGAGCCAGTTTCGGGTTCTTCAGCGAAGAGGAGGACAGATATGATTGATGCCAATACACTTTTCGGGTTCTGGCCGAAAAGAAGGATTGATCTCTCTTTGGACAAACTCCTGGAGATAATGGCAGAACATAAGGTGGGAAGATCTCTATCCTTGTCAACCACTGGAATCTTTTACGATTATGAAGAAGGGAATGAGGAGACCTTGCGGACAAGCAGGGATCACCCCCAGATTCTTCCAGTGGCAACTGTTGATCCCCGCAGGTATTTTGGAAGAGGGGATCTGGTCAAAAAGCTATCTGAAAAAGGATTCAAGGCCCTTAGACTCTTCCC
>JAUWEO010000239.1 GCA_030608245.1 Candidatus Latescibacterota bacterium | reverse complement strand
TGTTTCTCTTTCTCCACTATTTCAGCCGAAAGATCTTCTTTTTTGACAATCAGGGGATTAGCGGCTGCTATTTGCATGGCAATATTCTTGACAAAACCTTGAAACTCCTCAGTGCGAGCGACAAAGTCTGTTTCACAATTGATTTCGATTAATACTCCCAATTTGCTGCCAGGGTGAATATAGGAGGCTATTATCCCTTCCTTGGTTATTCGACCTGTTCGCTTGCTGGCTACGGAGATGCCTTGTTCTCTAAGCAGCCTGACTGCTTTGTCAAAATCTCCTCCAGAAGTAGTGAGCGCCTTTTTACAGTCCATTATCCCGGCGCCCGTTTTCTTGCGGAGCTTTTGTACCATTTCAGCAGTAACCACCATATATTTAATCCTTTCGTTTTTGGTCCATTATAGCTTTATGAGTCTTGCTGACTAACAGCTGGAACCTCGGCTTTTACCTGCTCTTTCGTCTCTTCTGGTGCCTCAGCTTCCTCTGCTGCCCGTTTCTTACCTTCTAAGACAGCATCTGCGATTGATCTGGTGATCAATCTGACTGAGCGAGTAGCATCGTCATTACCAGGGATGGGTAAATCCACTAAGGTGGGATCACAGTTGGTATCCAGAATCGCTACTACGGGAATGTCCAACCGGTTGGCCTCGGAAACGGCAATACTTTCCTTTTTGGTGTCTACCACATAGAGCATAGCAGGTAAGCGGGTCATCCCTCGGATACCGCCTAACATTTTTTCAAGCTTCTGTTTCTGTCGTTCTAGCTGGAGAACCTCCTTCTTGGGCAGCTTCTCATAAGTGCCGTCCTGAGCAGATTTTTCCAGTTGTTCTAAGCGTTTCACGCTGCGTCTGATAGTCTCAAAATTGGTAAGCATTCCTCCCAGCCACCGTTCAGTAACATAGAACATCTCGCATCTTAGTGCCTCTTCCTTTACTACATCGCTTATCTGTTTCTTCGTGGCCACAAACAGTATTGATTCACCACCGGTGACCGCTTGCTGTACGGCATCATGTGCCTCTGACAACCCTTTGATTGTCCGTTGAAGGTCAATAATATAGATGCCGTTCCTCTCGGTAAAGATGAATTTCTTCATCTTGGGATTCCACCGTTTAGCCTGATGGCCAAAATGGACTCCCGCCTCCAAGAGTTCTCTCATTGTAACAACAATTTCGTTATCTCTTTGAGAACTGATATTTTTTTCTGGCTCCTGCCAGTCCATATTTCTTCCTTTCTTTCTCCCGGGGGTCTCTGGTTAAAAATCCTGCTGATTTCAAAACATTTCGCAACGACTCATTCCAGGCAAGCAAGGCACGAGAAATTCCCAAGCGAACTGCCCCTGCCTGTCCTGACAGGCCGCCTCCTTTGACAGTGGCGATGACATCGAATTCACCCGAGGTTTGCGTCAACTGAAAAGGTTGTTCAATAATCATCAACAAGGTCTGGCGACCGAAATAGTCAGAAGCAGCTCGTTGATTTACAATAACTTTCCCTGAACCAGATTTTAGCTTGACAAAGGCGGTGCAATCTTTACGGCCACCAGTAGCTTTCCATATACCTTCTTCCACTACTCTCCCTCCTGTTTTACAGTTCTAATAATTCAGGCCTTTGCGCTTGCTGTGAGTGTTCAGGCCCGGCATAGACGCGCAGCTTTCTGAACATCTCTCTGCCCAATTTGTTGTGGGGCAGCATTCCTTTAATTGCCTTTTCTAACACCCTGGTTGGCTTCTCGGATAAGAGCTTCGAAAAAGGTACCAACCGTAACCCTCCCGGGTATCCACTGTGATAGTAATATCGCTTCTGAGAGGACTTCTTCCCCGTCACCTCGATCTTGGCGGCATTGACCACTACCACGTGATCACCTACATCTAAATGAGAAGAATACAAAATCTTATGCTTGCCTCGCAATAGTTGGGCGATCCTACTGGCCAATCTACCTAACACTTGTCCCTGAGCGTCAATGAGATACCACTTCCTTTTGATATCTGCCTGTTTAACTATATAAGTGCCCATCAACTTAACTCCTTTCAAACATTTCTAATATTTGATTCCCGGATCAAAACAAACAATTTATAAAATATATCAGACCGTTACCCTCTTGTCAAGCAAAATATAAAAATATCTTTAAAACCCTCATTTTTCCCGTTCAGATTGAACCTGGCTACGTATATGATCGTTGAGTTCTTTGATTTGTGTGGGATCTTCTAAGATAATCTCTAATCCATACTTAGGGTGTTCAATTAGCTGTCCTGAGATTCTTACCTTCTTGGCTTGATACCTTCGAGGGTCCTTGTTTTCTGCTTTGAATCTCTCTACTGCCGAACTGAAAATAACTGCAGTAAAGCAAGGGCGAACGACATCGAAGTTCAAAAAGTAGGTGTTGCTTCGCTCAGAATATCCTACTTTTTTGACCTCACCTTCGACCGCGATAAACCTGTCGATGTGATTCCTCAACCCCCTCAAGTCGGTAGCAGAAATCACTGCTTCTGGAATAAGTTCTTCCTCTGATACTCCTCCCCTTTGCCAGAGCCTGTTAAAGTTCTGTTGGAATGTCTTAATAAGTTTGGGAACTCGAGTAACGATCAGCAGATTCTCGCAATTTTTCTTCTCAGCCGAAGCCGTCCAATTGTAAGAACCGAATATGAGAATACGCTGGTCAACAATAGCAAATTTGTGGTGCATTATCCCCCCGGCATTTTCACCTTTCAGGTGGCTTCGGTAGACTCTGAGCTCGACATCGTGTTG
>JAUWEO010000005.1 GCA_030608245.1 Candidatus Latescibacterota bacterium | reverse complement strand
GCGGCTCCGGGCAAAGTCCGTCGATCTCTACCTGCAAGACGATGTCTACGCTGGATTGCCGTCATCAGGCAAAAAAGCCCACACGTTCACCTCTTCTAACTCAGGCGAAAGTGTGCGCTTCTCATAGACGTCTGCCGTGTCAACACAATCAAACTAAGACACCACGCCTTGACTTACAAAGCCGAAGTGTACTATGTTCGGTTTCTTACACTATTGAAATCATCTCAATTGAGGTAACGTAGAATTGATCCATAATAATCCATTTGTCAGAGAGGAATCTAAGGGTCTATATCATGTGCACTCGATTTGTGCTCTATTAACCTTGGTTCCCTGATCTGAATTTCTATCCACTACCAAAAAAGCCTTGACTTTGGAAGATATATACGTTATTTTTTTGGTGTCCAAATAGTGTCCACAAGAGATGAAAATCAATCAAACTCCTTATGAATCAATAGTAGTAGATAGAATTCGTTCTTGTAAGGAAATCTTGAGCTTAGGTTCATTTCTTCAGGGATGTCAGCGGGTTGCAGAAACACCCTTGACGCCACTCGTAATGAGCAGGTCGTCGGTTCGAATCCGACCGTTGGCTCCAAGTTAATAAATCAAAACATTTATCGAGAGATCAGAATCCTTAAGGAGCAGACAGATGTCTAAAAAAATATGGATTGCCATAGCCTTGATGGCCATTTTGATCGGGACCTGGGTGATTGGAAATCATGCGGCAGGCCAGGATCGGTATGGAGTGGTCGGCGAGAGCCTTAGCCAATTCGGCAACGTCTACAAACGTATCAGCAAAAGCTATGTCAAAGAGGCGAATCCCGAAGAGATAGTGGTGAGCGGGATCAAAGGGATGTTGGGGCAACTTGATCCTTATAGTAATTTCTTTAAAAAAAGACAGATAGATCAACTAAAGATAGAAACAACCGGAAGATACGGCGGCTTGGGAATCATAATCGGCATAAAGGAGGATATCCCCACGGTGATTGCCCCATTTGCGGAAACCCCTGCGGCGCGAGCAGGGCTCCAAGCCGGGGATCAGATCATCAAGATCGAGGGGGCGCCAGCTCGAGGGGAGAGTATTGAAGATGTGGCCCAGAAACTCCGGGGCAAATCTGGCACCAAGGTGACTATCACCATCCTCAGAGAGGGTCAACTTAAACCTCTTGACTACACCATCACCCGCGAAATAATAACCCTGAAGGCTATAAGCTTCTCTGATGAAATCCGACCGGAAGTCGGTTACATCCGCCTCTCCCGCTTCTCCGAAAACTCTGGAAAGGAATTGGCTCAGTCCCTTAACCGGCTGAAAGAGAACGGCATCAAATCTCTCATTCTGGATTTGCGGGGAAACGCCGGCGGACTCCTCGGCCAAGCAGTGGCAGTAGCTGATAAATTCTTAGAAAAGGGAAGATTAGTTGTCTCCACTAAGGGGAGAGATAGGGGGCAGAACAATGACTATTATTCTAACCACGATCCAGTTATCCCTGTGGATATGCCGATGGTTATCTTGGTGAACAAGGCCTCTGCCAGTGCCTCCGAGATCGTGGCGGGGGCAATTCAGGACTGGGACAGAGGATTGATTGTGGGCACTGTTACATTCGGCAAAGGTTCAGTTCAAACCGTGTTTCCCATATCTGAGAACTCAGCCCTTAAACTAACCACTGCTTACTACTACACCCCCAGTGGGAGGTGTATTAACATAGAACATAGCCCAAAACAGAAGGAAAAACCCAAAGAACTCTTTGACGAACAAGAACCCCAACTCCAAAAGAAACAATTCACGACCCACAATGGCAGGGCGATCTACGGTGGTGGTGGCATCACCCCTGATTTGGAGGTTGAGTCCAAGAAGCTGGACAACTTATTGCTGGAGCTCCTGCGCAGACGCATGTTGTTTGGCTTCGCTGTGCATTATGTGTCAGAACATTCCCAGATCGACCAGAATTTCGAGGTGGATGATCAGGTCTTAGCTCTGTTCAAAGATTTCCTCAAACAAAAACAGTTCGATTATAAAACACCAGAGGAAATATATGTGGACACCTTAAAGGTGATGGTTCAAGAGAAGGGATACAACGACCGCACAGAAGGGCTGCTTGCCGAATTGGAAATCGAGTTGGAGAAAGCCAAAGAGAATGATTTTCAGAAGGACAAAGATTACATCAAGATGGCTATAAGAAAGGAGATAGCATCTCGACAGTGGGGATTAGAGGCCGGCATCCGGGCCACCTTCCCCGAGGATGCTCAGCTTCACAAGGCTATTGACATCTTGAGAGATCCAGTCCAATACACTAACATAATAGGAAAGGAAACCGGAAATGGCCAACGTCATTGAAGTTACTGACAGCAGTTTTCAATCTGAAGTACTAGAATCCTCAACCCCGGTCCTGGTGGATTTCTGGGCCGAATGGTGTCCGCCCTGCAAAATGATAGCCCCGGTGATAGAGAAGCTCACCGAAGAGTATGCCGGCAAGTTCAAGTTCTGCAAATTGAATGTGGACTCTAATTCTGCTGCGGCCAGCCAATATAGTATTATGAGTATTCCCACCCTGCTGCTGTTCAATCAGGGAAAGCTTGTCGATCAGATTGTGGGGGCCGTGCCGAAGCAACACCTTGTTTCCCGCCTGGAGACACTTCTCGACCAATGAAAATAGTTGTCCGGAAAAGACCGGTCCTGCGGAGAGATGAATCTCTCACCGGGCCGGTTTTCTTTTCTTCAATCTCCATTGAAAAAGAGGGCCTATAAATATGGAGTCTGTTTTTATCAATATGTATGACAGACTCTTAAAAGAGTTCGGCCCCCAAGGGTGGTGGCCAGGCGAGAGCATCTTCGAGATAATAATAGGCGCTATCCTCACCCAGAACACCGCCTGGGGGAATGTGGAGAAAGCTATTAACAACTTGCAACAACACGACCTGTTGACTCCAGCCAAACTTTATCAAATTCCAGAGCAAGCCCTGGCCCGATGGATAAGACCTGCCGGCTATTTCAATATTAAGGCCAAACGCATAAGAAACTTCCTGCGATTCCTCTTCAGCCAGCACCAAGGCGATCTCCTGCAATTGGGGGAATTGAAGCTGTCTGTCTTGCGGGAGAAGCTGCTAACCGTAAACGGCATCGGTCCGGAAACTGCCGACAGCATTCTGCTCTACGCCTTCGGGAAACCCATCTTTGTTGTAGACGCCTATACCCGACGGATATTTTCCCGCCACAAATTCACATCCGAAAAGACCTCTTATTCTGAGATTCAGCAGTTATTTATGACTAACCTCCCCCAGGATGTAGGCCTGTTCAATGAATTCCACGCCTTGATTGTCCACCTGGGCAGAAATTTCTGCCAGCGCAAACCCAAGTGTGGACAGTGTCCCCTGAAGACCAAAGTCTACTTCCGCCCTTGAAATCCAAATCTTTTTTCCAAAACCATTGTAGAAACGAGACATGCCCCACGATTTATGTAACCCCCAGTAAATTATCGTATTGTCTCGCAACGCTCATAAAAAAATCCCTTGCTTTCCCCCGGGGATTTTTGTATACTTGAAGTACGGAAATTAAAATCGATTCGGGGAGGATAAGATGCCTACAGCCAATTTCGTTCATCTACATAATCACACTATGTACAGTCTGTTAGACGGTGCCCTCAGGATAGAGCAGATGGTCAAAACTGCCAAGCAGTGGGGGATGCCTGCCTTGGCCATCACTGACCACGGTAACATGTTCGGAGCGATCGAATTCTACCAGAAGGTCCAGAAGGCCGGCATAAAACCCATTATCGGCTGCGAGGTATATGTGGCCATAGAGGACAGACTCAAAAGACAGGCGGCTTGGGGTATCGCCGATGGAGCTACCCACCTGGTCCTTTTGGCCAGAAATGACCAGGGCTATCAAAACCTGATGAAGCTTGTCTCTAAGGGATACTTGGAGGGTTTCTACTACCATCCCCGGGTGGATAAAGAGCTGCTACGAGAATACCACGAGGGGCTAATCGCCCTGTCCGGCTGTATCAAAGGGGAAATAGCACGTCTTATTCTGAACGAAAACACAGAAAAGGCCCAACAGGCTGTCCGAGAGTACAACGACATCTTTGGCCAGGGGAATTTCTATCTGGAACTTCAAAGACATGGAATTGAAGAGGAAGAAACGGCAGTTCAATCTCTGCTTAAGTTCAGCCAAGAGCTGGATATCCCAGTAGTAGCTACCAATGATTGCCATTATTTGAACAAGGAGGACGCGCCGGCTCACGATGTGCTTCTGTGTATCCAGACGGGCAAAACCCTGGAAGATAAGAATCGAATGCGGTTTCAGACTGACCAGGTCTACTTCAAGTCTCCGGAAGAGATGGCGGAACTGTTTGCTGACGTGCCTCAAGCTCTGCAGTCGACGTCAGAGATCGCCGGCCGCTGCAATGTAATGCTCGAATTCGGCAAGCTGAAATTGCCCCGTTTCCCCCTGCCTGAAAACTACCAGAATGCAGACGAGTATCTAAAAGATCTGACCTATCAGGGCGCCAAAGAACGCTACCAGGAGATCAGCGCTGAGGCAGAAGAGCGGCTGGAACACGAGCTGGAGATAATCAAAAAGACAGGTTATGCAGGCTATTTCCTGATTGTGGCCGATTTCGTCAGATATGCTAAATCGAAGAATTTTCCCGTGGGTCCCGGCAGGGGAACCGCCACCAGCAGTCTGGTTTCCTATGCCCTGAAAATCACCAATATAGACCCCTTGAAAAACAAACTCCTATTTGAGCGGTTCCTTAATCCTCAAAGGGTGAGTATGCCGGATTTCGACATCGATTTTGCCGATCGAGACCGGCAAAGGGTGATCGACTATGTAATAAAGAAATACGGAAAAGAGAATGTCTCCCAGATCATCACCTTCGGCACGATGGCAGCCAGGGCTGTGATCAGAGATGTGGGAAGGGTATTGGGGATGCCCTACGGAGAGGTGGACAAAATCGCCAAACTGGTGCTGCCGGGAACTACCTTGGAGGTGACCCTAAAGACTGTCCCTGAACTGGCCCAACTGGCTCAATCAGATGGCGTGGGGGCTAAGTTAATCTCCTATGCTAAGACCCTGGAAGGTCTGGCCCGGCATTCCTCTACTCACGCTGCCGGGGTGGTTATAGCCCCTGATGCTTTAACTAATTATACCCCACTGTGCACTACCAACAAGAAGGATATTACCACTCAATATGACTGGAAGTACGTCGAAGAAATCGGACTAGTGAAGATGGACTTCCTGGGTTTGAGAACCCTTACAGGCATTGATGATACTTTGAGAATGGTCGCCGAAAAAGGCACTTCCCCTGAGTTAGATGATCTTTCCCTGGAGGATAAAGCCACTTTTGAGCTGCTGGCCAGGGGAGAGACTATCGGTATCTTTCAGTTTGAAAGTTCGGGGATGCGAGACTATCTTCGCAAACTCAACCCCACGAGTCTGGACGATATGATCGCCATGAACGCCCTTTATCGCCCGGGACCGATGGCCAGTATCGACGATTTCATCCGCCGTAAGCACGGTACAATGAAAATTACCTATCTCCATCCCCTACTGAAACCCGTTTTAGAGGAGACCTACGGCATCATCGTCTATCAAGAGCAGGTTATGCGGATTGCCTCTGTGCTGGCGGGTTTCTCTTTAGCTCAGGCAGATATTTTGAGAAGAGCTATGGGGAAGAAGCAGCCAGAGATTATGGAAGAACAACGCGGTCCCTTCATAGAGGGCTGTCGAAACAGGAGAATAAATGAAGAAACCGCGGGGAAGATATTCCAGGCTATGGCTCAGTTTGCAGGCTATGGCTTCAACAAAGCCCACAGCTCAGGCTATGCCCTGATAGCCTATCAGACAGCCTACCTCAAGACCCACTTCCCTCAGGAGTTTATGGCTGCCAACCTCACCAGCGAGATGGGCAACTCCGACCGAGTGGGAGTGCTGTTGGATGAATGCCGAAGGATGGGAATCCAGGTGCTGCCGCCGGATGTGAACGAAAGTCAAGCCGGATTCACCGTAGTACCAGAGGGGATAAGATTTGGTCTGGGAGCAATCAAGAATGTGGGTATCGCAGCAATCAAGGCGATAGTCAAGGCACGAGAAAAGGAAGGAAAATTTAAGAATATCTTTGACTTCTGTGAGCAAGTCGACCAGCGGCATCTGAACAAAAGGACCATTGAAAGCCTGATTATGGCAGGGGCAACTGATTCATTGACTGGACATCGAGCCCAGCTTATAACCGTTCTGGAGCAAGCACTGGAAGGTGCCCAGACAACACAGGCCGACCGCCAGCGAGGACAAACCTCTCTGTTCGAAAATTTGAGTGTCCAGGAGAAAAAACTGCCCGATATCCCCCCCTGGTCGGAATCTCAAATGCTGGCAGATGAAAAGAAGATGCTGGGCTTCTATGTATCCGGACATCCCCTGGAAAAGTATCAACAAGACCTTGAGGCCTTTGCCACTCACCGCATCGGTGAACTCTCGGAACTCGAAGACGGCACCGCAGCGGTGGTGGTAGGGGGGATCATAACCAAACTGAAAAAGACTACCGACAGAAAAGGCAATCCTATGGCATTTGCCACCTTAGAGGATTTCTCGGGGGCAACTGAGATCCTCATTTTCTCTGATAGTTATGAAGAATTCCGTTCTCTGGTGGTCACTGATCAGATGGTAATGGCGGAAGGCCGTGTCTCTATTCAGGATAGAGAAACGGAGAAACCCAAAGTGGTGATCACGCGCCTTCTTCCTCTTGCTAAGGGAAGAAGTGAGTATGCTAAGGTAGTGAACATCGCTGTTTCGGGAGTAGGCCTGGAAGAACAACCCCTAAGGGAACTTCGGGATCTGCTGGGAAATCATCAGGGAAAATGCCGGGTGGTGATTCACCTTGAAGGCAACACCGGCAAGAAATTTGTGATAAGATCAAAGGCCCTGCTGGTTTCTCCCTCAGATGAGCTTTTGTCAAAGCTGAGGGACACATCGGTAGTGGGAAAAATATGGCTGGGGTGATAGCAGATTGTATTAGGTAGATAACCTCACAAAACACCTGTTGGTTCAAGCTCAGAGAACAATTCCTTCAGTTGTTCAGAAGTGAGGGGCTTGAATGGCGGCCTGTGTTCTCCACAATCAAAGCCCGATTTCTTTGCGTAGGCCTTCCAGGCGGGAGAACCGTATTTAAGCAACACTCTCACCACCCTGTTGACCTGAGTTTGAAGCTCCCTGGCCCTTTGAATTTCCCCTCTCTGGAATGCCTGATATATCTCCACAAATCTCGCAGGAAGCAGGTTTTGGGTTGATCCTATAGAACCCCTGGCACCCATAGTCAAGGCCGGCAGAAACATCTCATCAGCTCCGAAGAGAACAATTCCCCTCTCTCCCATCTCTTCCGCTATAGTGCCCATCTCAAACAGGTTATAACCCGTATACTTCATACCAATGAAGGTCTCCATTTCGGAGAGACCCGACAGATGCTCCGGTATCAAACCTATTTTGGTGGTCGCAGGGATATTGTATGCCAGAAACGGGAGGGAACAGGCGCTGGCAATAATCTTGTAATGATAGAATGTGCCTTCGATACCTACGGGGTAATAGACGGGTGAGGTGCTGGAGATAGCGTCGGCACCAATTTTCTCGGCGTGATGGGCCAAACTGGCGGCGATATCGCTGGAGATATGGCCTACGTGGACAATCACCTTACCTCTACCCCTTGTCTCTTCCACCACGACCTCGGCCACTCTCCGGCGCTCCTCCGGACTCATCAGAAATCCCTCACCGGTGCTGCCACACACAAAGAAACCATGTAAACCCTGTCCAAGTTGGTAATTAACCAACCTCCTCAGGACCGCCTGGTTGAGTTTCCTCTCCTTATCGAAAGGGGTCAGAATTGCCGAATATACCCCTTCGAAACTCCCTATCTGCTCGACAGTGAATCGCATCTATCTCCCCTCCAATCGAACCCCTGGATTAAAGAAAAATAAGGGAGCTAAGGAAAGCACATCTGGCTTCTTTTCCCTTCACTCCCTTATTCCTCTGTTTGTTCTGTATTCTTTCACTTAGCGTAAGCACTGGCCACCTTTTTTATGGCCTTGGCTATCAGATGCATATGTTCCTCTTCTAAGGTGGGGTACACCTGAACTATGAAGGTGCGTTCTTCCAGCCAGGCGGCGTTGGGACAATAGACCTTGTCGTAGGCAACCGATTCAGTGGCAGTGTACTCTTCAGAATGGAAGGGAAACCTAAAACGGCCAAATCCGTTGTGCTCCTGGTAGGCACGCTCTTTGTAGGACTGAGGCCAGAATTCTCGCCAGGCCGGCACTCCCTCGGCCACGATCGCATCCAAAAAGGTCTTTTTGTCACAGGTCAGTCGATCAAGGTTCAACACAACGGGAAAGACATAGAACCCGTTGACCTTCTCCTGATTGTGCACAGGTAAGTGCTGAATTTGAGGCAGATCCCTGAGTTCGGCGACCAATATCTCTCCGTTTCTCCGTCTGCGGGGCAGGTTCCAGGAGTCCAGCCGTTCCATCTCCTTCACCCCAATGGCCGATTGCATCTCGGTCATTCGATAGTTAAATCCCACCATTTTATGGATGTAAGGCAATGCTCCTTCCAAGTCCAGAAGACTCATCCTCTTCTCCACATCGTATCCGTGGTCACGGAAAGAGCGGCATTGCCAGGCAACTTCCTCATTATCGGTGGTGGTCATCCCTCCTTCCCCACCGGTGGTGAAGGTCTTGTTCTGGCAGAAGCTGAAAGCACCTACATCCCCGATACTCCCGACCTTATTGCCCTTGTAGGTGGCACCGTGGGCCTCGGCGCAGTCCTCGACTACATAGAGGTCATCCGCTCTGGCAATTTCCATAATCTCATCCATATCGCAGATATTGCCGTAGAGGTGTACAGGGATAATCGCCCGAGTGCGGGGGGTGATCTTCTTCTTTATATCCTCCGGGTCGATGCAATGGTCCTCCCTTTTAACATCAGCGAAGACAGGAATAGCACCTGCCTGAACCACGCAGAACGAGGAGGCAATAAAACTGTACGGGGTGGTGATCACTTCATCTCCCGGACCAATGCCCAGACCTCCCAAAGCTGTGTGTAAGGCGCTGGTACCATTAGTGGTAGAGATAGCAAATCTCACTCCATTCCAGTCGGCCCACCTTTTTTCAAACTCCATTCCTACCTTCCCTGTCCAGTAGTTTACCTTACCGGTCTTTAAAGGCTTCACAGCAGCTTCAACAATCTCTTCAGTGAATTGAGGCCACCCGGGTAAAGTCCTCTCGATAACCGGCTTTCCTCCGGTGATAGCTAATAGATCTTCCATTCTGAGTTCCCCTTTCTACTTGGAAAGTTTAATTGAATAGCATAGGAATTTCCGTTTATTGGACGCAGATAAACGCAGATTCTCAAGATTATAAGTATTATTTTCTGCGGTTATCGGCGAAAATCTGCATCCTGATTAATTGAACAGGTTAACAATACTCTTAAAATACTCAACAATCCCAACAACATCGGCTCCGACACTTATATACTGGTAACCCATATCTACAAGTTGTTTGAAATTGTCTGGCCCACCAACAGTACCAGCAAACTTGTTATGCTCTCGACACACTTCAGCAATTCGTTTCCGGGTGTCTGATATCTTGGGATTAAGCCAATCTCCTGGAGAGCCAATTCCCTGCGAAAAATCCCCTGGTCCAAAGAAGATGATATCTATTCCCTCAAGTCCTGCAATCTTTTCAAGGTCAGCAAGAGGTTCGGGATCTTCAATCTGAACACAAATGAATCTCTCCCTGTTTGCCTGTTTTATATAGTCAACAGTATCTATCATACAATAGTCACCATCTGCGTTTCCTCCATCAAGAGGGCGTCTGCCTATAGGATGAAACCGGGTTATCTTCACAATAGATTTTGCCTCTTCATAGCTCATTATATGGGGGATCATTATGCCAGCGGCGTCAAGTTCAAGAGGTTTTATATAATCGCTGTATGACCCCTTTGCTACTCTTACCATAACATCGGCATCATGAATTTTTGCCGCCCTCACCTGATTTTCCACCGTTCCCCAATCTGTTGGCACATGTTCCATATCAACCCACACAGAATCAAACCCGATTATAGAGGCGATCTCTGAGACTCTGGGGTCTAGGAGATTCAGCTTCACACAGCTTGCCACTTTTCCAGAACGGAGTTTTTCCAGGACTCTACTTCTTCTCATTACCATATTGTCTACCTGGCATCTACGATTTATGGATTTTTTCCGTCTGTGACGAGGACGATTTATTTTCTCATTCAGAATTTTCTTTATTTGCGTGATGTTACGGACACAACAAATTCTCTGCCAGAATGCAATAAAATATAGTCCAAAGAACCTTCAAAAGTCAAGGAGAAATTCTCATCGTTGGCTAACAAAGAGGTCGAATAGTCCTACGCCTCCGCTTTCTTAGGCCTTTCTCCATCGGCCGTGGTGGTAAAAGCAACTGCCATCTCTGCTGCCACCAGAATCAGTGCCAGCAGCAGGCACTCTCTCCAAACCTCTCTCCCGAATCTGGATTGCTCGACCTCCCTTTTCAAATTCCTCCCCTCTGGGATCACTTTGAAGGCAACATTTCCCAAAAGCGTCTTGATCTGCCTTTCGGTTATCTTTTGCGGTGCCGACTCCCTGGCATCTACATTTACTGCTATCTTTTCGACCTTTCTCCCTTGACTGAGAAGTTCCCATATACCCGGAAGTTCAACCTCGCCCAGACGCCATCTCATTCCCCCCGGCCATGGTACTGGAAACAGGCTCACCCGATTGCCCATCGGATCCTGGCATTCCACTGGGCTTTCTAATTCTCCGAATGTCCTTTCGATAGGCTCTCCTATCTGCTGCAGCCCTTCCGGAAGAGCAGTTGCCAAATATTGAACAATGCGATAAAAAAGAGGGGTAAATATCCCCTTCACAGGCAAATCCGTCCATTCCAGATCAACTGCACTGGTAAATAGAATAATCCTGCCTTTGCCCAGTTTAGACTCGCATAAGGCCGGACTACCTTGGTTGTACCAAATAATCGGTTCCACCTGAGGAGAGGAAACCGTTTGATGAATGGAGTAAAATCGGGGAGAATCTATCCGCTCTTTCTGCAGCAATCCCTTTAGAATAGGGTGAGATAAGTCGATCTTGCCAAAGGAATAATATGAACTCTCCCCGCCAGCGATGCCCAGAAGCCCACCCAATCTGATCTGGGAGAATTGAGGAAGAAGCTGTTGGTTGTAAAACTCCTTCTCCACTTGTGAACCCAAGCAGATCAGCAGACCCTTGCCCTGCTTCACACTGGCCCGAAGCTGTTCTACCTGCCACTGGTCCAGATGCCGGACATTAGCCAGAATGATAACATCGTTCTCTTCGATTTGCTGCAGAGAAATCTTTTCCTCAATGGTCGAGGTAACTTGCATAAAAGCCTGTTTTGAATCGGAGGGATTAAGGGCTCGGCTGAGAAAGTAGGTGTCAGACTCCTTGTTCCCCACTAACAGCACCTTCACCCTTGCAGGGATGGAAACGCAAAAATACCTGCGGTTGTCAACTGAGAGCCTGTCGGGTTCTATCTCCACATAGCCGGCGAGCACCCCGGTTTTCTCTGGAACCACCTGGAATACCGCCCGTTTTGTCTGGCCAGCTCCCATATTCAAAGTCAACTGGGACAGGCGCTCGCCGTCGAGATAAAGGCAAAGTGACAGATCTCGGATATCGCTCCTCCGGTAATTGGTCACTTGAACCTCAAACTCGATCTGTCCCTTCACGCTCAAAATCTGCTGGGGTACAGTTACCCGCTCAACGCTTACATTCTCTTCCTGGGCAGCTTCAACAGGCAAAAGATAGAGGGAAATCCCTTCAAGTTGCGCAAAAACTTTCTCTTTCTGTAGATCCCTCCAGCCGTTCTCTTCCATATCTGTCAACAGAAATATCTCCTTATGGGGATTTTCTGAACCACTAAGGAACTTTGATGCCTTTTCTAAAGCCCTTGACACATCTGTGGCTCGATAGGAGAGCTGAAGGTTTAGGATAAAATCGCGGATTAGGGAAAACGTCGACTCCGTATCCCCTATTTCCCATTGTTTGGCCACTGGGGGACGATCAGCAAAGGGCAGCAGAACGACCTCGTCACCCGGTTTGAAAAGGCCAATTAGCTCTGAAACCCTCTGTTTGGATAAGTCGAACAGCCTGCCTCTGGGAGTCTCAAATCCCATACTGTAGGAATTATCCAAGAGGATCGCCACCGTGGTGGAAGTGCTGCTGCCTACAAAGGATAGAGTCGTTCTGAGAACGGGTCGGCTGAAGGCCAGGATAAGGAAAAGAACAATCAAAGTGCGTAGAACCAGCAGGAGCCACTGTCGCACCTTTATCTGCCGCATTCTCTTTTTCTGAAGCTGCTGGAGGAAAACAACACTACTTACGCCTACCTTCTTAAGTCTCCTCCGAGTGAGCAGGTGGATTAAAATAGGCAGCAGAGCTGCCGTTAGGGCAGGAAGAACAGCGGGGTTGAGGAATGCTATGTTGTGCATTGGAGAGGTTACCCAAGCTTTTTTCGCTTTGCCAGATATCTGAACAGGGCGGTGTCGAATTCCTGGGAGCTGTCCAAGAGCGCATAGTCAATCAGGCTGTCGCGACAATCCCGGCGGTATTTCTCTATCAGGTCAGACATCATGGTACGATAGTTGTTTCGGATATGCCAGGGCTGGGTGATCACCTCCTGACCAGTCTCCATATCCACAAATGCCGACTCAGCCTCAAAATTGAAGTCTCTCTCTCTTGGATCCAACACATGGAAGACGATCACCTCGTGCTTACGATGACGGAAATGTTTTAGCCCCATCAAAATCTGGTCAGGATCGTCCAAAAGGTCGGAGATGACGATGACCAATCCCCGCCGTTTTATCCTCTCAGCAAGCTGGTGGAAAACCGTCTTTACCTGTGTTTCAGAAGAGGTCTGGGTACTATCCAGCTCTTTCAAGATAGTAGAGAGATGGCTTCCCACTGATCGAGGAGGAATATAACTGCGGACCTGGTTATCGAAAACCACCAAGCCTACGGCGTCTCTCTGTTTTATCATTAAGTAGGCTAATGCTGCCGCTAAGCAACAACCGTAGCGGAACTTCGACACCTGCCCGGAGGAAAATCCCATTGAGGCGCTTGCATCCAGTAGGATGTATGCCTTAAGGTTGGTTTCTGCGGCAAACTGTTTCACATAGAGGCGTTCGGATTTCCCGTAGGCTTTCCAGTCGATGTGTCGCACCGGGTCGCCGGGCATATACTGCCGGTCCTCGGTGAATTCCACCGAAAACCCGTGGTAGGGACTTCTGTGCAGTCCTGTGATGAATCCCTCAACCACCAGCCGAGCGACGATGTCCATTCGGGAGAGCTTGGAGACTATCTGGGGATTAAGATAACGGCGGTAGTCAGGTATTTTTTCCACCTGTCTCCTCAAGCAATCGCTGGATGATCTGGGCGGTGTCAACCCCTTCGGCCTCGGCGTTGAAGTTGGTGACAATGCGATGGCGCAGCACAGGCATGGCCACTGTCCTCACATCCTCAACAGCCGGAGTAGGTCTTCCGTCTAAGACTGCTCGGGTTTTCGCCCCCAAGATGAGATACTGCGAGGCACGAGGTCCTGCCCCCCACTCAACCCACTCTCGGATGTAGAGGGGGACACCATTTTCATTAGGACGCGTCTTCCGGACCAAATCCACTGCAGAGGCAATAACATAGTCGGAGACCGGAACTTTGCGCACAAGCCTCTGCAGTTGCACAATTTCTTCAGCGTCCAAAACCTCGCGGACCTCCTGGCTGTAGGCACTGGTAGTGCAGTCAACGATCTTTTTCTCTTCCTCGGCACTGGGATAGTCAATCCACAAGTTAAACATAAATCTGTCCAGTTGCGCCTCGGGCAGCGGATAGGTTCCTTCCTGTTCAATAGGATTTTGGGTAGCTAATACGAAAAACGGTTCGTCCAATTTGAATGTCTGTCCTGATACGGTCACTTCATGTTCCTGCATTGCCTGAAGCAGCGCCGCCTGAGTCTTCGGGGGAGTCCGATTTATCTCGTCGGCCAGGACGATGTTGGCAAACACCGGACCTTTCACGAACTTGAACACCTTTCGTCCGGTGGAGATATCCTCCTCGATAACCTCAGTCCCGGTGATGTCTGAAGGCATCAGGTCGGGGGTAAACTGTATCCGGTTGAATTTCAGGTCTAAAACCCTTGCCAGTGTGCTTATAAGCAGAGTTTTAGCCAAACCAGGCACTCCTATCAACAGGCAATGTCCTCCTGAAAGCAGGGCGATGAGAAGCTGCTCCACAATCTCCTGCTGTCCCACGATAACCTTGGCAATTTCCTGTACGATTCTCTGCTGCGCCTCTTTCAGTCTTTCCACCGTTTCTAAGTCCCGTGCTGCTGTGTGCTCTGACATTTTCATCCTCGCTATCTTGGCCTCTTGGGCTGCTCAGGTTTCAAGAATCTGTTGGAATGCTACTAAAATAACCAGTGCAAGGGCTAATGTCAAGGTATTTTGAGGGAGACTTCCATATTGGTGTTGACTTCCAACTCTGCCCATTGTATATTTTAATCTAACTCAGGAAGCAACCGTAGATATGTGTTCACTGCTATTGAGAAAGGAGGAAACTGGTTGAGCCCGCAGGCTATTTCTGGTTCGATCACAGTACCCCGGGGCTTTGAGGCTGCCGGGGTGAGTTGTGGAATTAAGAATCGGAAGAGGGATCTGGCCTTGATCTATTCTGAAGTGCCGGCCACTGCGGCGGCTGTCTACACTGCTAATCAATTCAAGGCAGCGCCTCTTTGGCTCACTCAAAGACATTTGGCCGACGGGAAGGCCCAGGCGATCGTCTGCAACTCTGGTTATGCCAACGCCTGCACCGGAGAACGGGGCAAAGAAGATGCCCTTCGAATGGCACAGTTGATTGCCCAGGAATTGAACATCCCTCCGGAGATGGTAGTAGTGGCCTCTACTGGAGTCATCGGGCGTTATCTCCCTATAAGACGGATTGAAAAGGGAATCCCTGAACTTGCCTCGTTACTTGGAGATGATGACAACGGAGCTGCCGAGGCCATTCTAACAACGGATACTGTCCCCAAAAAAGTGGCCGTAGCAGTGGAATTAGCCAACTCCACCATTAGAATTGGCGGCATAGCCAAGGGTTCGGGGATGATCTGTCCCAATATGGCCACTATGCTGGCCTTCTTGACCACAGATGCCAGAATCGGACCTGAACTTTTACAGCGACTGTTGCGGGATTCAGTAGACAAATCATTCAATATGATCACCATTGACGGTGACACCAGCACCAACGATATGGCCGTGATCCTGGCCAATGGCCTAAGCGGAGGCGCTGAAATCACTGAAGGTTCTGGCGACTGTGTGAGTCTCGCCGCGGCTTTAGACTTTGTGACCGGCGAGCTGGCAAAGATGATCGCCAAAGACGGTGAGGGGGCAACGAAGTTGGTCGCCATTTCAGTAGAAGGGGCCGGAAGTTTCCCTGAGGCAAAACAGGTTGCCTTTGCTGTCGCCAACTCCGCTTTGGTGAAAACGGCGCTCTTTGGGCAAGACCCCAACTGGGGCAGAATTGCCGCCGCAGTGGGCACATCTGGCGTTGAGGTCAAAGAGGAGAAGTTAGCTATCTCCATCGGCAACCTGATGGTTTGTAACAATGGCGTCGGCGCCGATTTCTCTATGAGAAAGGCAAGACAATTGCTTTCGGCTCCAGAAGTAGAGATAACTATTAATCTAAACCAGGGCAGGCAACAAGCCCGAGTTTACACCTGCGATCTGAGCTACGACTATGTGAAGATTAATGCCAAATATACCACATGATAAATGAAGGAAGACTGAGAGACATACCAGATACTCAACAAATTCAATAGTCCAGCACGAATAACCACGGATCAGCACAGAAAAAGATTAGAAATGGGCGATTTGTACTACAAACGCACGAACCCTTGTTTTTGGGCAAGGTTTTTGTTTTATAATCCGTGAAATCCGCGTAATCCGCGGTTATTTTCTTGGGTTGCGGCTTTGCTGCGCCGTGAGATTCCGTGGCAAGCTGTTATCTGATCTAAGCAGAGGGAAAAGCAAAATGAAGATATCCATCTCAAAGAACATCCAGCGCATTCAGCCTTCGGTCACTTTGGCTATAACCGCCAAGGCCAAGGCGATGAAAAAGGCCGGAGTCGATGTCATACCTTTAAGTGCGGGGGAGCCGGACTTTGACACTCCGGAGAACATCAGAGAGGCAGCAATTCAGGCGATTAACTGCGGGTTCACTAAATATACACCCGCCGTGGGCACCCCTGAACTGAGAGAGGCCGTCTGCGAGAAGCTTAAAAAAGAGAACGGCCTATTGTGCGAGCCTTCGCAGGTGATAGTTAGCTGCGGCGGAAAGCACTCGATTTCTCTGGCGATTATGGCCTTGGTGGGAGAAGGAGATGAGGTGGTTATCCCTGCTCCCTACTGGGTCAGCTATCCTGAACAGGTAAAGCTGACAGGCGGCACCCCGGTCATTCTGGAGACTGAGAAGGAGAACGGCTTGAAAATTGGTCCCGGGCAGTTGAAAAAAGCGATAACCAGTCGAACCAAGCTGTTTATCCTGAACAGCCCTTCTAATCCCAGCGGTGTTGTCTACACCGAGGAGGAGCTTAAGGAATTGGCAGAAGTAGCACTGGAGGCGGGGATATTTGTGCTTTCCGATGAGATCTATGAGAAGATTATCTACGACGGCGCAGCACATTACAGTATTGCTGTTCAGGAGGGCATGCCGAAGCAAACGATAGTGATAAACGGGGTTTCCAAGTCCTATGCGATGACCGGCTGGCGGATAGGTTATGCGGCTGGCCCCGAGGAGATTATCCAGGCGATGGGAAAGATTCAGAGCCAGCAGACATCCAACGCCTGTTCTATTGCCCAGGCAGCAGCTTTGGAGGCCCTCACCGGCCCTCAAGAGAGCGTGGAGAGAATGAGGAAGGCTTTCGATAAGAGGAGGAAATACATAGTACAGCGGTTAAACTCTACCCCGGGTGTCTCCTGCCCGGAGCCTCAAGGGGCGTTCTATGTCTTTCCGGATGTTTCTGTCTTCTATGGTACTTCGTTGGGGGATACCAGAATCGACGGCTCCGTGTCGGTTTGTGATTTTCTTCTGGAGGAGGAAAAGGTGGCCTGTGTGCCTGGCGCTGGCTTCGGGGCCGATAACCATATCAGACTCTCCTACGCCACCTCAATGGAGAACATCGAAATAGCGATGGACAGGATTGAAACCGGATTGAACAAGCTGCGGAAGTGAGAGGTTAGGCATCAGAAAGAACAGGGGTTTCCTTGGAAAGCCAAATTTCTCTGTTAAGGCAAAAGGACAGGGGCAACTCAATAGGTTGTGCCGAATAATCTTACAAACTCGGAGAAATCCTCTGTCCAGATTCTGCCGTCGTTATTTAGATCGTAAGCAGCGTCGAATATCGGGTCATCTTGAGTCAGGCCGAACTTCTCCACAAACATCACAAAGTCATCTGTCCAGACCCTACCATCGGAGTTGAAATCCCCGGGGTGAAGCAAAGACTTGCTTTCTATCCTAACTGTAAGCGCGCTTCCAGCGACGAAAGAGAGCCGATCGACCTGGGACATATCTGCTCCATCTATTGTAAAACGAATTCCCTCGACAGAGGAAATCCCCAAGATATCGGCTGGATCCCAGCTAACCTTTCCTTCGGTCCCGCTTGTCACTATGTTCCACGAAACAGGCGTGCCCCCTGATTTTCTGATATCTGTTGAGAGTTTTGTAAATATTCCAGTGGCGGGAAAGTAGCCATCAAATGTGGTTTGCGGAGGACTGGGAGGAGAAGGCAGGTCTATTCCTGAATTGAAGCCTTCTGTGGCCTCATCATTCCAGCCAAAGGTTAGGATAATAGGTTGGATAGAGGTATCTGTGCTTTGTAAGCTCAAATCGACTGTCCAAGGTAACGCCAAGGCTTCTCCAGCATAAAGTACAATGGGACTGACAAGTATAATGCTTGCAATGATAAGTCTCTTTGGCATCTTTGGGTTCCCTTTTATTTCAAGAATAGCATCCTCTTAGTGCTGGTGTAATACTCAGTTGTTAAGCAATATAGGTAAACCCCGCTTGCTACTTGGTTCCCCGATCTATCCTTTCCATCCCAACGCAGACTCCAGCGACCGGCCTTGAATTCCCCATCAGCCAAGATGTTTATGGTTCTGCCCAGAGGGTCATATATCCTTAAGGTAGCATGGTCGCTTTGAGGAAGCTCAAAGAAGATGCTGGTCCAAGTGTTGAATGGGTTGGGGATATTCTGGAGAAGATGATATCCGGGCAGTTGTCCTTTATTGCTGTATTCAATCTGTTGCTCAGGTCCGGTTAACCGTGGTAACTGAGGTGGTGGGCCGTATTTCTCGATGAAGTCGGAGAGTCTGTTGTGGTTTACGACCTTTGCTGCGACTTTAGAGAACCTGCTTCCGACGGCAAGTTTTGCATCAGATGTAGCTGCCAGCCAGTACCCCTTGCCAGGTTCAAGGGCGGAACAGGAAACATAACTGCGCTTTTCAGGGCCATAGGTCCACAGGCCTCCGGCCACCAGGCATCCCGGCGGCACAGTGGTCAGGCTGGCAAATTCTACGGTATCGGAACAGGAACCCACTAGACTCCAGCCTGCCGTTATCTCTTGGGTATAAGAACTAAGAACAGTCCCCGTTATAGTATATGTCCGATCCTCTCCCATAGCAATCCAGTAGCCTTTGCCCGTTCGTAGGGTTGTCACTTTCACATATTTGGAGCCATCCCATCCGTAGGCTATTATAGCTTCAGGGAAGAGAGAACTTATAGTGCTATCGACAGGGGTGACTGGCAGAGAAACCAGGTTCCAGCCAGCCTTGAGAGAAATAGTGACACTGACATACCCAGTTGTGTCTGCCACTATCTCAAGGGTGTATTTTCCAGAGTCAAAGCTTGCTGTGGTGTCTGTCCTCATGTCGATTGTGTCCATTAAGGTAACACGTTTGTAGCTGGGTGGCAGGGCTGAGATGGCCCAGGTCAAGGTGAAATCCGACTCTGAATCCGCGACCAGAGTCCAGATCACTGGGGTTCTTCCGGATGGCCTTATGTCGGTGGACAACCTGTTAAACAATCCAGAGATTGAGAAGTAAGCATTCAACTCAGTATCTGGGGACGGTGGCGGACTTGGAACATCTAAGCCGCTATCGTATCCATCTGTGCCATCTGGATGGACACCGAAATGAAGATCAACTGGTGCTACTGAGGTATTGGCGGTTTCTACAGTCATGCGAGCAAATCGGTGGAGAAGTTCATAGAAGGCAACTACTCTATGAGTGGTATCCATTGTGACTGTGATAGGATTCCCCTCTGCAATCTTGCCGTCCGCCTCCCAATGGTTGAAAGCATGATCGCCGACAGTGTCAGGAGCTGCTATGGTGACGGTTTGTCCTTCATTGTACCAGTTCCCGGGCTCTGGAGGCGGATTTATCGATGGAGAAGAAGCTGGTCCCCACAGACCAGAGGGATCTGTATCCAGCACCAAGATATACTGTTTCTCATAATTGGCCTGGTAAGTTCCCGCTGCCTCAGAACTGGCGTTAATGGAGATTGTGGTATCCGTCCCTGTGCTCTTTCCGCTCCAGTTGGTAAATTCGTACCGGGAATCAGCCGAGATATTCTGAAGGGAAGATACCTTAATCCCGTGATCCGTGTCATCTTCCCATTTGAAGGTCTCAGGGGAATCGTGCCAGATTCCATCTATTTTTATCCTTGCAGCGTGATCGGTGGTCTGGAAGGTATATTCTCTCCACCTCTTTATCCATGTGAACGGCCTCTCCCAAATATTATCATCTTCGTTGCTCTCGTCAATCCTATCGAGAGGATCTATCTCAAAGCGAACCACGTGTGTTCCAGAGCCCACTCTTATTGGCAAATCTGTCCAGTAAACGTACCACCCAGCTCGAAGGCCTTTTTTTCCACTGAATTCTTTTACCAAGTTTCCATCGATATATATGTACACCTCGATGAGCTGTGTTGAATCAATGTCGGCCTCACCATCATTGAGTACTGCCAGATCAAAATAGGTGAGCTCATCACCGACCAACTGGTCTACAGTATTCGTTTCCTTAACAGAGGAAGGAACCAGTTCATAATCCCACTTTGCAGGTCTATACGGCCTTAAATTTGGCTCAGACGTAGGTTCCGGGAGTGAAATCCTTCCCCAACCGTATAGATTATCGTTTCCCAATGACCCTAAATCTCTGGCGTTACCGAAAAGGGAATTCTCTATCTCTGCAGGATTCCAGGTCGGATTTAGTTCAAGCATAAGAGCCGCAGCACCCGCTACATGCGGACAGGAAGCTGATGTTCCCCAGAAACTGGAATACGTGACCGTGGAAACACCGTCAGGAGCTACAAGGTCTGGCTTTATCCTGTCATCGTTTGTCGGCCCACGTGAGCTAAAGCCTTCAAGGCCGTCGTTATACCACCAAGTTGCCCCAACAGCCAAAGCATTCTCCGAACATGCTGGGTCTGGGATACTGCTCTCCGGAACAGAATATCTGGTAAACTCATGTGTTGGTAGAAATATCTCTATCTTGGCATTGCCACTGTCGGCCGTTTTCCGAACCGAGGCATAGTGAGTTCCCGTGTAGGTTGCCTCGTAACGTATGCTCTCGGTCGGTTCCTGATATCCATTCTGACGATTCTCGCTCCATTCCAATTCCTCAAACTCTCCTGAGGGGTTTTTCTTCCATAAATAAAGATCATAGTCTTTAGATGTTCTCGGCCAGGCGTTCCAACTCAGATAGACATCTATCATATCCCCAGTGTCGGCCTCGATCTCTATCACCTCTTCTTCTTCAGAGAAATTGTGCCAGCCATCATCGTCTGGATCAGAGAAATACCCTTCATAATGTCTGTTGGCAGAATTACCAGCACTATTTACCCAAAGAATATCTTTCTGTCGAGCTTTGTCTACAAGGCTACAGACATCTCCTGTGCCATCGTAGTTTGATGCGTTGAACCAACCCATAGAATGAGATACTATATCAACATTCTGGCTAATAGCGTAGTCAACAGCAGCATTAAGCTCTGCAAGGGTTTCAAAATTTATAAGATAAAGCGTTGCTTCCGGAGCAATATCATAAATTATTTCTGCACAGGCAGTTCCATGATCCTCCCCTTCACCAGTTATGTCTCCATATCCAGATACACTACCGTAGAAAGATCTTTTAGTCACTGTATTGGGAAGTTCATAACCAAGAAGCGAGCTATAACCAGAAAATCCTGCGTCAATAACCGCGATCTTAACCCCTTTGCCACAATATCCCTTGTTATGATATTCTGAAGCCGCGATCACTTTGACTCCCTGGCTTATGATATCTGGGTGGCCCTTCCCAGGCAATTTAACGCTGGCCACATTGGGAAGATTTTCTAAAAGCCTGATATTCCTTATCGGAACTGCCATCTGAATATGGCTCCCATATTCGTAGAAAGAATCGTCCTTTTCTATTCCAAATTCCGCTAAGTATTCTATCGAGGGTTTTTCAGCATAAAAATCAATGTCAACCCTTACTTTTTCTCCTACAGACTTGATTCCCACTCTCTTCGCCAGTATTCTACTTTTCGACAGACCTTCAGAGAGATAGTTATCATGCAAATCAAGTAAGGACTTGTAAATAATAGTTTTTCTGGAAGGTTCCAGCTTGGAAATCGGCGGAAGCGTCTGGGAGATCACGTATGCATTTGGAATAAAAAAAACTGCAAGAAAAATAGACAGCGAGATGCGTACCTTTGCCTTCATTTCTCCCCTCCAGTTTGAGGAGTTGGTACTGTCACAAAAGCCTGCTACACTACGGAGTTGACTTTGAAAACTTGACATAGATTCTAAGATCTTTGCCTATGAAGACATTTAGAAGGTCTTATTCTTCAATCTCTTTATCATCCCCACCATTATCCAAATCAAAGCCATCCCCATGACCGCCAGGCACAACTTCGCAAACAAATTCCCATGGCGAGTGAAAAAGGTCTCTTCTTTTCTCAACGGCAAAGTATCGACCAGAATTCTGGGGGTGAAGATCGGGGTCGCCCCAGAAACCCTCCCATAAGGGTCAATCAACATCGACACTCCGGTGTTGGCACAGCGGGCGATGGCAATCCGATTTTCGATGGCCCGGAACACAGCAATCTGAGCGTGCTGGTAAGGACCAGAGGTCCTACCAAACCAGGCATCGTTGGTGATGTTCACCAGAAACTCCGCGCCCCGGAGGACAAATCGCCTGGTCAGCTCAGGAAATACTGACTCAAAACATATCAACACCGAAAACCTCCCCTTAGGGTGCTGAAAGACCGTAAACCGTTTGCCCATTGAGAAATCACCAGCCCCGAGGGCGATCCTCTTTAGAAATTGAAGCCTGTCCGAAAACGGCACCCGTTCGCTTCCAGGAACAAGATGCATCTTGTCGTAACTTTGAACCTCCCTTTCTCCCGGCATGAACAGGAAGGCAGAATTGTAGAATCTTCTCGTTTGGAAGTCATAATCCGGTGAACCGGTGAAGATGGGAGTTTTGACCGAGTCACAGAAGCTGTAGAGTCTCCGCCGATACTTTCCCTGACGCATAAGATAGCAGGGTGTTGCTGTCTCCGGCCAAATAATTAAGTCGGGTCGATGGGGAGAGACTCTGAGGGTCAGCTGCTCTAAAGCAGCGAAACTGATGGGAAGTCCCTCTGGTCCCCATTTAATGTCCGCGGGAATGCTGGGCTGGATTATGGCCACCTCGACCTCCCCCTTCAATCGCTCCCTGGGAATCACCCTGCTGCCATAGATATAGGGCAAAGCGAACAACAAAATTAGAACAACGACAATGGAAAAAAGCCTCCCCCCCACCCTGGCCCTTTTGAGACCGATCTGCCGGAATAGATTGTAAAAACAGATGTTGATGGTTAGTATCCAAAAGGAGACCCCGTAGACGCCGGTTATTGAGGCGAACTGAATCAGCGGAGTATATTCCGTCTGGGTGTTGCCCAAGAGAGTCCAGGGGAAGGCCAGCTGCCCAAAGGAACGGAGGTATTCGATCCCTGTCCACAGGAAAGGAGCCAACAGAAGACCTTTTATCCCCCAGGCTCGGGTACCCAAAT
>JAUWEO010000213.1 GCA_030608245.1 Candidatus Latescibacterota bacterium | reverse complement strand
GGCTTTGGTTTCCTTCATCTTGGCGTGGACAAAAGTTTCTCTGCCCAGGATATCCTCGTAGACATTGTGATCTATCCAATGTTCACCCCAGGGGATAATGTCTGGTTCTTGATGGTTCAAGGTCATAGACATTCGTTCTCTTGGTAACATTTCCATTCCCCTTTAAGATTGCTCCTCATGGTTTGTATTCTAATACATCCATTCTTGGATTGCAACACTTTTTTTGGCAGCTCCTCTTTTCTCAACCGATTAGATTACAGAATCATATCAACTCCTGGTTCCACTACAGACCGGTCCCCCAAAGGAATCTTGACAGAGCCGAGGCTTGGGAGAAGTCCGGGACAATAACATCGGCGCCAGCCTTTATAAGCCGGGTGCGTTTCTCCATACAGAGGCCGAAACGCCGCACTTCATCGGAAGCGACACCAACGGCTATGCCTCCTTGTTTTCTGGTCTCACGCAGTTCCACCGGCCCGTCGCCAAAGCAACAAAGCTGCGGCCCCTTTAGATGGTTTTCTCTTAAGATGCGCTCCACCACCATTTTCTTGGAACAGGTATCTATGTCCCCTGTGGCCCCATAAATTCTGCCTTCAAAGAGTGGGGCATAGCCCAGGACCTCAGCCTCGTGAACCACGTCCTTCTGGTCTGTGCCACTGGCGATGTAGAGCTTGACGCCTCGTCTGTGAAGTGCTTCGAGGAATCGGACGCCCCCCTTGATGGTAAAATCCTCCACGTCAAGCTCCCCAGCCCGGAGCTTTCGGATACGCTTCTGAACCATCTCCATAAGGGCCTGGTTGTAAATTTCTTTATAGCCAAATCTATCCAGTATCTTCTCTGGGGACACACAGCCAAATTCCTCGACCATCTCCACCAAATGCTGCATTTGCACAATGGTCTGAATACCGGTTGATTTATCGATATATTCTCTTACCCTGCTCACCACTCTGTGGTACAGCCCTTCATCTGCGCTGAGATAGCGATCTCCAAAAATCGCCCGGACCATCGCCGGCTCCATGATCTCTTCCCATCCCTGGCGTAGGGCGGATATGGTGCCATCGTGATCGAAAATCACGTGTTCTATGTGCCCCGTTTGGAGGTCTTCTTTGATGATCTCGATCTCTGTGCCTTCGACAAAAATGGCGCGGCGCGGGTCTTCAGACAGTTCGGGATTATAGACGTAATCGGGACTGCTCCCGATCTCAAGTATCTCTTCGGCAGAGGCCGTCCCGCACTGAAACAACTTCTGCACCGTCACGGCTGAGGCAAAATTGGCCACCTCGGCCGCCTCACCCACCGCCGCACCACCGGCTAAGGCTGCGGCCACCGCGCTTACCCCCGTGTCTCCTGCACCCACCGGGTCAATCCGCTTCAAGATCTGGATCCCCGGCACATCCACATCCTGCCGACCGTCATACACCACCATCCCTCTGGACTCGCGGGTAATAAAGATCGCCTCTGCAGCCGTTTTGTCTTTTATCTTTCGGGCATAGTGCATAAGTTCTTCGAGAGGGATGATCCCTCCCGAAGGTTTCTCTACACCGGCCAATCGAGCCGCTTCCCACTGGTTGACTTTGAGATACGCCTTGCTGAACGCCCCGCTTTTTTGCCGGCTATCCACCACAAAACACCTGTCCGGGTGCTGGGAGACAATCCGATTGATCCCTTTGGCTAAGTTCCCACCGTAGATACCATTAGGCAACTGCTGGTTGATGATCACCGACTGAACGGAACTCAGGGCCTTTTCAAGTTGCTGAATCAATCTCTGCTCCGTATCCGGCTCAATCTGATTGAACATCCCAAAATCAATGCGCTGTTGTTCCTCATCGCAATGATAAGGTTTCCCATATACGGGGGTGTCCCAGTGCTCTTCCTGAACCAATAAACCTCCTACATCCACTCCAATTCTGGAAAGCAGATGAACAAGTTCCCGGCCAAAGAGGTCGTCTCCTACCACTCCGATGGCGAAAACAGATTTCACCCCCAGATCCACCAGATTATGCACCACATTCGACGCACCTCCCAGGCTGTACCGCTGCTCTTTGACCGGCTGCGTGAGTTTGCCCGTCTCCAGAGACACCTCAGCCGCACTGGGTTCCAACATCCAGTAGGCGTCGAGACAAAAATCGCCGATAACCGCCACCCGGGTGGTGGATACTCTATTGAGAATCTCTTTCAATCGCTTCTGATCCATTTGATCTCCTCAAACTAACAGAACCCAGACATCAGACACTTATACAAATACGGTATCGTCCGCTTCTGATTCCCCTGAATATAGGTCCCCTCGCCACCAAATGACCGGGGAATCCTGGTCACCACGCTTTTCTGATCGCGATAGTAATATCCTGTAGCTGCTTCGTCCGCCATATGCCGGGGGTTATACAGCCTGAGGTCAAAATCCGCCGTGAACATCCCGTAGGGAACATAACCCGTGTTGGAGGACACAGAAACCGCTTTTAGCAGCACTTCCGGGCCGGTCACCGCACAGCCGACATTAAGCACGACGCCACTGCCTTGAGCACATTTGGTTACCTCGTGGACAAAGATCAGGAAATCCCGGCCGCTGCAGCCGCCCTTGGCCTCACCCGAAAAACCGGGATGCTGTTCGGTCACATCTGTGCCGATGGAGGCGTGGACCGTAAACGGAGTCCCTTCACGATAGGCACAGGCCAGAAGACTCTTATCGGGATGGGCGAACTTCTGAGGAGAATCCGGCCGGCCCACCTTTGATAGCACTTCCGCGAAAAACGCAGGCTCGCATATCATACGGCCCAATGTCTCGCCGTATCCCAATTTCAGCGCATTGCCCAATTTCAGGGCTTCGTTGATATAACAGAATTCGTAGGCCATGCCGAATTTGCCTTCAGGAAGGGCATTGGGCACATCCTCGCTGGTTTGGCCAATCAGAGCCAGCTCAAAATCATGGATAGCCCCGGCGCCGTTGGTGGCCAAAAGGGTGATCATCCCTTTTTTTATCAAGTCAATGATAAGCAGACTCAGACCGTTCTTTATCAGGTGGGCTCCGGTAAACAATATGACGGGCTGCTTTTGCTTACGGGCAGATAGGATACGAGTGGCCACCTCCTCGATCAGCCTGGCCGATTTTTCCCCGATCTGAGGCGGCTTTCTAAGTACCTGTTCCGGCAGAATCACGTCAGCTACACTGACTTTATTTCGTCGGCTCTTCAACGGATAGGTCTTTATCTCAGCTAAGTCAAAAATCGAGAATTTGCCCTTGTATTCCATCGCTGCCTCT
>JAUWEO010000161.1 GCA_030608245.1 Candidatus Latescibacterota bacterium | reverse complement strand
GAGACATTAATGGATAAAAGAACCCTGTTGGCTTTTGTGCTTATAGGATTAATCATTATCTCGTGGGGCCGGATATACCAGCGGTTTTTTCACACCGAGGAACAGAGAAAGACTCTGGAAAGCCAGAAGATAGCAACTGCCCGTCACCAAGACGAGCCTCCCTCCTCAGTAGCCGAGCATAGTCCAATTGTTACCCCAAGGAGAGAAACATTTGCTCCTGTGGAGACTCAGGAGTTTGTGCCTCGCAGCATCCCTTTTGAAAATGATCTCTTGCACGGAGAGATCAGCACCAAGGGAGGAGTTATAGTAGACTTAAGGCTGAAGAACTTCTACCGCGCCGTGGATTCTAAGGTGGGAAGGATCGAAGCGGTGAGTCTAATCCCCCCGGGTGCAGAGGGATTTACCCTCTCTTTCGATGAGGGGAACGGAATGGTAGACGCATCCGAATTGCAGTTTTTACCGGCCAAAGAGGGATTGTACCAGGAAGGACAGATCACATTTGTAGCCCACTTCGGCGGCGAGAGAAGGATTCAGAAACAGTTTACCATAGAGAGAGATAAATACCTACTGGGAACAACCATCAGGCTGGTCGGATTTAACCCTAACACAAAGGTCAAAGTGGGATGGACAGGGGGGATCGCAGGCAACGAACCTAATCAAAAGGAAGATCTTCGCTACACGAAGGTGTGCACCTATATGGGGCAAGAGCTGGAGAAATTTGACAGCCATAAGGTTAATACAAGAAGACAGTTAAATAAGAATCTTCTCAGCGGGAGACTGGGCTGGGTGGGGGTCAGAAGCAAGTACTTTCTGATTTCTCTCATCCCTGCCGACGGGCGAGAGGGGGAAGTGACTATCTGGGGAGAAGAGGGAGAGTCAAGCAAAACCTATGATTTCTTCTTCCAAAGTAGCTTGGTCGGAGACCAGGTAGAGAATAGCCTGTACTTGGGTCCTATAGAATATCCCCGGTTGAAGCAGTACGAGATCGGAATGGAGAAGATAATGGATTGGGGCTGGCCGATCATCCGCTCGTTTGCCAAGCTTTTCTTCTGGATATTTCTCTACCTGCACCGGGTTATTCCCAACTATGGGGTTGTGCTTATCATCTTCTCGATATTAATTAAGCTTGTTGTTTATCCATTAACCAAAAAGAGCTATGTAGCTACTGCTCGGATGCAGCAGCTTCAGCCCCAAATAGCTGCCTTGCAGGCAAAGCACAAAAATGACCGGCAAAAAGTCAGTGCGGAGACAATGAAGCTTTATAAAGAGCAGCATGTTAACCCGGCAGGGGGATGCCTTCCTATGTTGTTGCAAATGCCGATATTTTTTGCCCTGTTCAATCTTCTTCGCACTACCATTGAGTTGAGGCAGGCAGGGTTTGTCTTTTGGCTACAGGACCTTTCTCAGCCTGATCCTTACTATGTTCTTCCCCTGCTGATGGGAGCGACTATGTTCATCCAACAGAAGATGACAATGAAAGATCCCAAACAGAAAGCAATGGTGTACCTTATGCCCGCCTTTCTTACCTTTATGTTCCTTAAATTCGCCTCTGGACTGGTTCTGTATTGGACGATGTTTAATATACTCTCTGCGCTTCAGCAGTGGCTGATTGAGAGGAAGAAACAGGACAATACCACAGCAGAGGTCTTGGCTGTCTCTTCCTCGCCAAAGCCCCGTAAACGCTCATAGTAGGGTAAGAATCTCCTATCCCTGATGACACGCAGTTGAGATTTCAAAAGCTTTCTTGCTGGAGAAGGCGAAAGTTTCGGCGGGGACCAAACTCTATCGAAAAAGGGGTAGTTGAACGGCGAAAACGATATCGTAGAGAGACACAGACAGCAAGGCTTACAAACAAACTGTGCTACTTTTGGATTCCGAGATACGAAAATCGAAACAATATCGTTTAGAACAAGAAGCAACGGATCTCACGGATATTTTTGGCCCCATATTGTGTAGAAGGGAATAAAGTTTTGAATTTGTTTCGGAGTTTGTGATTTGGAATTTTTTTAAAAGAGTTGATAGACCCCTGAACGACCAGAAGAAGAGGGAGAGAGGCAGTTGTAATATTTCTGTTGACAAGGCGGAATAATTTTATTAAATTGCAGAAACAATTGCGGGGTAGTAGCTCAGTCGGATAGAGCGTCGGCCTGTCACGCCGAAGGTCGCGAGTTCAAGTCTCGTCTACCCCGCCAGAACAAACGGCCGCGGGCCGTTTTTTTATTTCTGTCCGATGGAGAACAGATACGGCCGGGAAGAACCAGCCGTGGCACCCGATTGCCAAGAGGATAGATTTGTCCCTCCAATTACGCCGCCACTACCTACCCGGGCCAGCATCTCCGAGAAATCATAAGGATAATCCGAAAAAGCTGGCCAATTCTATAGACCTTTCTCTCAAGAGTTGGGACTTTATTAAGAAGGTCTTCTGATAGAGTGTTTGTCCGAAAATATACACATCTCTTGTCATTCCGGTAATCTTTAAGCCGGAATCCACTTGAGATTAGCAATGGATTCCCGCTAACGGCGTGCGGGAATGACAAATTCGGACAGACACCAGTGTAGATAGGGAATAAAGTGGAAGATCTGAAATCATTGGTTATCCGCGCGCAAGCCGGCGACTTAGAGGCGTACGGTAAGATTGTGCGACGGATCCAGGATATGGCTTATGGCTGTAGCTACTCGATCCTGGGTGATTTTGTTTTGGCCCAGGACGCAGCACAGGAAGCGTTCATCGAGGCCTACCGCGACTTGCCAAAACTTCGCCAACCGGCGGCGTTTCCCGGCTGGTTCCGGAGGATCGTTTTCAAGCACTGCGACAGGCTCACCCGGGGCAAGCACTTTTTGGCCGTGCCACTGGAGGCCGCCGCAGAAATTGCCTCTGATGCCCCAGGTCCAGACGAGATTATCGAGGAGCGTGAGATGAAGGACGGGGTCCTCGAGGCGATCAGGGCTTTGCCGGAGAACGAACGGATGGCAACCACGCTCTTCTACATCAACGGATATTCGCAGAAAGAGATCGCCGAGTTCCTCGATGTGCCGGTGACGACGGTCAAGAACCGCCTGCACACCTCGCGGAAACGGCTCAGAGAAAGGATGATTCCGATGGTAGATGAAACACTGAAGTCTTTCCCCTTGCCAGGGGACTTTGCTGACGCTGTTGTTCGCAAGGTTGCTTCGGAGGAGGATCTGGAAGGTGCAGCTAAGTTTCTGGCCCCCGGATACCATGGAAAAAGAGAGCCAGGCAACTTCGAAACGATAGACAGTGCGCAAAGAGCGAACATCTATGTGGTAGGGGAAGAAGGAAAGGTGGAAAGTGCTGGCTATTTCGACGAAACTGTCTTGAGCATCGGGTCGACTGTATTGAAAGCCGTTAGACCGCGGGAGATGGCTGGCGAAGCTGAAGGTGTGCCCAACCCTGTGTTCGTTAGGGGTTTTCAGGGCTGCTTCAAGCTGGCGAAGGAACGTGGCATCAACTTGGGCGTTGTCCACGGCTCTCAATACGACCATGCCTTCTGCGGCTTCGTTCCCTGTTTCTACTACCCCGTGGTGACGCTGCCCTGCGAAAGGGTCAGATCCATCGTGACCAGTGCAACTATCGCCAAGGCAAACAAGGAGCAGGAACAAGCGGCTCGGCAAGCCTGGCTCTCTGACCCCTACGCGGTCAAGATGTCCGCTTACATCGGGGACGGATTTCCGCATGTCGTTAGGCAAGACGGCCGGATTGTGGGGTATGTCTCCGTCGACCGCAACTTCTTGCCTGCTGAGCACTACGGGATGCCGTTCGGCCACGTTTGTGACGTTACGGTTCAAACCAGGGACGCCGCGCTGGCGGTGATTTGCCTGGCAGGAGAGCTTGCGGAGAAGGTCGGTGACGAGGAGATCTGCCTCATGCAGTCGCACATGACGCTAATCACCCAGACGATGCTCAGCCTCGGAGGCACGTACCTCCTACGCGGCTCGTGTGACCTGGTTGGTCTCGATGCCGAGATGGTGGCGATCGTGGACCTTGTTGCGCTGACTCAAGACCTGCAAGGCGAGTTCCAGGCCCGGCTCAACGCCTCGCCCGCACATCAGGTGGACGGTCGCTTCTCGATTGAGATGAGTAGCACGACCGTTGGCTTCGTGGTCAATTCAGGCCGGGTGGAGATCGTCACCCGGAAGCAGAAGGTCCATCGTGTTCTGCCCAGATGGGTTATTGCCAGGCTCTTTATGGGGTATTACTCGGGTGAGGACGTTCTGGCCCTGGGTCCCATTCCTTACGACAGGAGCGACGGGAAGACCCCTGATAACCCGGACTTGGACATGAAGGAGCTTCAGCTACCCGGAAACGAGGCAGTGCTTTTCAGGGCGCTGTTCCCGAAGCTGTGGCCCTGCTCCATGCCCGATCCGGATGTCTGGCCCTGGGTTATAGGCAAAGAGCATCCCCGGTACCAAAATGAGGACAAGAAGACTCCTGAGATGAAGGCTCAGATCGACACGCTGAGGTTCCCCTGGATCGGCTATTAGCATACAGTTGCGCACTTCGCGTGCGGTTTTTGTTCTGTTTTGGACAATGCTGATTTGACCAATTTTGGGAAATCGACACCCTACTTACGGGCAATTTTTCCTGTTACTTCGGTAATGCTCCGAATCCTCTCAATCCGGGTCACCAAGTAACTCACC
>JAUWEO010000265.1 GCA_030608245.1 Candidatus Latescibacterota bacterium | reverse complement strand
CAGTTTCGCCCGGGCAGCATAGACGCCAGCAGTAAGGCCGGCAGGACCGGCGCCCGCAATTATTAAATCGTAACCTTTCATTGGTTCTGCTCAGTTTCCCCCAGAAGCCTCTTGATGATGCTGCGAAATCTCTCCTCTACTTTCCTTCCCGGGGTGAATCCCACCTCTCGGTGTTGGATATATCCCTTTTTGTCTACGATATAGGTGGTGGGGATTCCTCTCACCTGATAAGTAGAGAAGACTTTGGTGGCCACTTTCAGCAGAGGGTAGGAGATAGTCATCTTTCCTTTGAACTGCCGGACCTTCTCGGAACTCTCCGAACTTGCTCCAATGACGACCACCCCTTTGTCTCTATACTCGTCGAATATCTTCTGCAGCTCAGGAATTTCCTCCCGGCACGGTGGACACCAAGTTGCCCAGAAGTCCAGCAACACCACCTTGCCCCGGAAATCGGACAGGCTGACCTTCTTTCCCTCCAGGTCTGTGGCTGAGAAATCCGGTGCTCTCTTTGCTGTTTCTGCTGCCTGTTTCTCTTTTTCCTCTTCACCACAATTGGCTAACATTAATCCGATTAGAATACACAACAAGGTCTTTGCTGCTGTTTTCATTTCTGTTCTCCTTGTGGTTGGGAAAATTGCTGGTATGGGCTTTTTACTCTCAGGGCGATAGTGGCGGCCAATTTAAAGGCTTCGATGAGGCTTCCCGGATCGGCAATGCCCTGGCCGGCGATGTCGAGAGCGGTGCCATGGTCGGGTGAAGTCCTTATCATAGGGAGTCCCAGGGTGACATTCACTCCCCTGCCAAAAGAGGCAAGTTTAAGCGGAATCAAGCCCTGATCGTGGTAAATAGCCAGCACAGCGTCCAGTCCCAGTTTTTCTCTTCTGGCAAATAGGGTGTCGGCAGGAAAGGGACCGAGGGCTTCAATTCCCTGGGCCTTTGCCTTTTTGATGGCGGGTTGAATCTGCTCGATCTCCTCTCTGCCAAACAGTCCACCTTCACCGGCGTGGGGATTGAGGGCGCAGACTCCAATCCGAGGAGAGGCAATGCCGAACCGGGTCTTCAAATCCTGGTGAAGTACTTCTAACTTCTCCAGCACAATTCCCCTATTGATTTCTTTGGGAACCTGGGAGATGGCGCAGTGGGTGGTGACCAGGGCCACTCTGAACTCACCGCCTACCAGCATCATAGCAAACCGCTGTGTGCCGGTGAGGTGAGCCAGCATCTCGGTCTGCCCTGGATAGTTATATCCGGCTAAATTCAAAGCCTGTTTGCACACCGGCCCGGTGACCAAGGCATCGGCTTTGCCTGTTTGGATCAACTTTGCTGCCTCTACCAAGGCCTCGGCGGCAATCTTACCCGTCTCTTTCCCAGTTTTTCCCCACCGCACAGAGGGAAGCGCTCCCGGTGTCGTGTTGATCACCGGAATAGCGGATTTCCCTGTCGAGGACGGCTCGCTGGGGAGGCCGACCTCTTCGATGGATAGACGGACACCTGTGGACTGAAGGGCCTTGCTCAAAAACCGGGGAGGTCCAACAACTACAGCCGTTGCTGACTCTGGCAGTCTTCCGGATTCGAATGCCTTTACAATCACCTCAGGCCCTACGCCAGCAGGGTCACCTAAGGTTATTAGCACAACTGGGGTATTCATTGTCAGCAATTTGTGTGGGGGAAATATCCCCAAGAGCAGGATCGGTAATCCTCAGTACAATAATGTTTGGAGGCGCGGACCGGATTTGAACCGGTGTATAGCGGTTTTGCAGACCGCCGCCTTACCACTTGGCTACCGCGCCATTGTTCGAATTGCAGACCTCCACCTTAAGCCTCTTGGCTGTACCCGCCAGTAAGAAGGAAAAACTGACCGGGAAACCTTTCCCTTTAAGGTTGTTGGTCTTTTTTCGATCAGATTTCAGGAATTAAGATATGAACCAAAAGTGCTCCCAAATCAACCCTAAAAAAAAATGGAGCGGGAAACGGGGTTCGGACCCGCGACCTCCACCTTGGCAAGGTGGCGCTCTGCCAACTGAGCTATTCCCGCTTTACAATGTATAAAATACAGACCGCCAGGGAAAAAGTCAAGCCTTTTTCCACTCTCTGCACGAGATTTTGTCTCACTCACAAGCTAAGCTTTAACACACGGTAATATTTCCAAGACTACCAAAAGGCTAAGACAGCAGCGGTGCCTTTG
>JAUWEO010000262.1 GCA_030608245.1 Candidatus Latescibacterota bacterium | reverse complement strand
CGTAGAGATCCGCAGATTTCCATTGCTTAAGTTCAGGTCGATTCCAACGGCCTTCTCCAGGGTATCACCCGGGCTGTCGACTATCGGGTAAGTGAACTTGAGGGAGTCGACCTTGCCGCTGATCAAGGTGTGGGTCACACTGCCGTCGTAGAAGAGAAAATTGCCTGCACCATCGCATCTGAAGAATTTGGGGCCGATACAGATGCTGTCGGTATAGGCAGTAACCCTCTTCAGACTGTCTGTATTGCTAGCCCTCCTGAGTTCAGAGGTCATCTTGCCCATTGCCAGAGAGGCATCTTCGATCAGGCGGAGTTTCTTGGTTCCCTGATCCCAGTACTTCTGGTCAATAACCAACATCGAACCGATGGTCAACACCACAATGCCACTGATCAGGACAGTCACTAACAGCTCAATCAGTGTAAAACCGGCCGTGTCCAATAATCGCCTTGGGTATTTCCCAGGGCCGATCTGGCTCTTTTTGAAATCCGGCCAACAGAACCGATCTGTCCACATCTTTAGCATAACACTGCTCCCATTATCTGGGGGAGCGATCCTTTGTCAGGTGTCCTCGCTTATATATAAATCGGATATTTCAGGCTGCGGTGACGCACGCCCAGGCATAAAGAAGCGGCTTTCTGGACAGAATTTGACAGTCAGAAAATCCTAAGGGGCGATTAAGCTCTGCAAGGCAACGCTGTTAGTTCTCCCTCTCTCGTTCCAGGAAACAGTTACGGTTACTTCTCGATAATCTTCGGTGTCGCCATCGGTGTCTGATGCCCCTAATCCATCAGCAGAATCATCCACCGCCTGTATCGTAGTGGTCCGGGTGCACAGCAGGTTATCCAGTTGTAGATTATTCTCCGTCTTGGCCAGAACGCTGTCGTAGCGGGAGGCGAACAGGTCTGCGAACATCTCTTCCAGTCCCTGTTGTGCCACTCCAAGTGCTGCGCTTCTGTGTCCCTGGTAATTGATCTGCCTTCTGCTAAACACAAAAAGCTGCGTCGTCCCTACCAAAACCAATAGAAGGAGGAAGATGGACACCAGCACTTCGATTAAGGTTACACCTCGCTCGGATTTGAGATGAAGGTTCATGTGGATCTCTGGTAGGGGTGCACCCGTGTGTGCGCGCTAAATTGGCAGACACATAGGCTTCGCCCTGAAGGGCTCGAGCTCGAAGGGTCTGCCCCTACGAATATGTGCCTGCAATCTTCTCTTTCACAAGGGTTGTTGCGAAATCGTATCATTGACTATTTGGACATTGTCTACGCCGGGAGGGGGGTCTCCTGGCTGAATCCCCTCTTCTGATTCAGGTCAGGAGACCTTGGCCACCCCTATTTGAAGACTCGCAAGGTTGAGTTTTGGGGACTTCGTCGGCGGCCTGTCCCGGTAATTGTGATATTTGATTCGGCAACAGTTCCTCTACAGGGGAGACCGGCTGGTCGCCCCTGTGGAGGATTCAGAATTTCTGTGGAAAAACAGAGGTGAGAATTGCTGTTAACCCGGGAACATCGGGGAGGGAAGAAGGCCCCCCTCCCCGTAGCCGAGTTAGGCACAAACGGCCTACTTGGTGATCTCCCCGTCCTGGTCGATGTACCTCACGATAGTGGCCACCTCATCTTTCTTTAGCGCTGTGCTTGCACTACCAAGACACTTGATGGAGAAAGTGGTATCAGTTGGTGCTATGCCTGCGGTGGCGTTAGCGAAGGTATAGCAGTCTTTGCTGAAGTAACGCCCCAGAAGATCAGGCTCGGTGATATCAAGAACGTCACCATTAGTTACTTCGGCGTTAGCTGTGAAACTGGCATTGATATAAGTAGCATGCTCTCCATAGTACACCCTCATAGCACTCCTGATGCTTCCAAGGGCCGCTACCGCCTCAGAGGCCTTGGCCCGGTCTACCGAGCCCCTGTACATCGGGATGGCCACTGCGGCTAAGATACCGACGATGACCACGACGATCATCAGCTCGACCAGGGTGAATCCCTTCTGGTTCCTGAAAAGCTTTAGCATCTTTTTTCACCTCCTTTCTACCACGGGAAAACACGGAAAAAAGGGTTCCTCACTTTCTTTTACTTCCCGCATGTCCCGCCTATTCTGCGACTTTCATTACGGTTTTTCTCCCTTTTCCTATATCTTCATCTCCCCCCCCATTTTTCCCTCATCTGCTCTCAAGGGTTTATCTTTTGGCTTTTTACTTTTATCTTTTTTCTTTTTTTCTCAGTGTATTGACGTGGACTTACTGATGATTGGCATGTATATCGAAAGCACCACTTTGGACACTACTCCTACCAGTCAGACTATGGACAGGTGCTCT
>JAUWEO010000275.1 GCA_030608245.1 Candidatus Latescibacterota bacterium | reverse complement strand
CGATAGTCGACAGCCCGGGTGACACCCTGGAGAAGGCCGTTGGGATCGACCTGAACCTAAGCAATGGAAATCTGCGGATTTCTACGAAATCTACGGTAACTCTGCGAAACTGACTGTTAAGGTTAATCCGAATGACTCTGTTCTATTCAGCTCTCTTCTTTGTGCTCGGGGCAGTGGTGGGAAGTTTCCTCAATGTCTGCATAAGTCGCATACCAAGGGGAGAATCAATAGTCTCACCGGGCTCGCAATGTCCGAAATGCGGCTGCAGGATAAAGCCCTATGACAATATACCCATCCTGAGCTATGTTAGGCTTAAAGGTAGATGTCGAAATTGCGGAGAGGCGATAGATCTCAGATATTGGACAGTGGAGGTGCTTACTGCTCTCTTGTTCCTCATCTTTTACTGGAGACTTGGCCTGTCTTACACGCTACCGGTTGGTCTTCTGTTTGCAGCGATTATGATAGCAGTTGGTTTTATAGACCTGGGAAGCAAGATAATCCCCAATGTGATAACTATTCCGGGTATAGCCGTGGCGCTGGTCTTCTCGGGGTTACGAGGGTCTTCGAGTCTGGGCAATTCAATCCTGGGAATCGCGGTTGGCGGAGGTGGACTTCTTGCCGTGGCAGGTTTGGGAAGCATAGTATTCGATAAGGAAAGTGTGGGGGGCGGCGACATAAAGTTGGCGGCTATGATTGGTGCCTTCTGGGGGTGGAAGATAGTCCTGGCAACGCTTCTGCTTTCCTTTCTCAGCGGTGGAATCGGCGGAATTGTTTTGTTGTCTACCAAGAAGGCTGTTAAGGTGCAGGGAGTTATTCCCTTTGGCCCTTTTATTGCGGCCTCAGCCATTCTGGCTCTTTTCTATGGCCAGGATATTGTCAACCTCTATTTGTCCTGTCTTAGCGGGTGAAAACGATGAGAAAATCAGAAGACAAGAAAACCAGGAGACCAGAAGACCATTGGACAGAGGAGATCCCGCTTCGCCTCTGCCCCCCTGCTCCTCTGCCCCCCTGCTCCCCCGCGGGAGAAGGGGCGGGTGGGGTCTCCCCGTCTGTTCGTCAGCTGGTTATGTTCTTCCTGTGGTTCTCATAGTCGCCTTTATGCTGACTGTCAGCGGAACTGCGTTCCTGTCTGTGTACACCGGCCAGAGCAAGAATATGACGCTCAGAATCAATCAGGAAAAGGCCCTCTATTTCGCTGAGGCAGGAGTAAGAAAGGCCATCTGGAGGATGAATCACCGGGATATGGAAGAGTGGGAACAGTGGGCGAACTTCTCTGAAGCTGACACTACTATCTGCGCTACCTATGTGGATTCGACTAAAACCCTCACCTCGGTTGGAAATGTGGGAGACAAAGCAGATACCATCGTAGTCAAGGTGTTCCTTGATACGGCGACCGATCATGTGGCCTCCTACATTGGCAGTTTTACTGAAGATGGTACTGCAGGAAATCTGGACGCGCCCGAGGATAATATGCCTGCCCAGTTTGATGCCCTGCCCATCGTTGACCTGGATTACTACCGGAACATAGCTGACTTTGTCTATGGTCAGCCGGACAGTCTCGTTGACCAAAC
>JAUWEO010000108.1 GCA_030608245.1 Candidatus Latescibacterota bacterium | reverse complement strand
CGGATGGCTAAAGAGGCTTACCTCAGAGAGCTCTGTCCGCAACGAGGTCCAGGTAAAGAACATCGCCCAGTTCTTTCAAGTATTGGAGAAGGTGAGCGAGTTCGTGGAACACGACCGGGTGCCGTTCACCTTGGACTATCTGGAGATGCTCAGGGAATCTGGCGACAATCCCCCTGTGGCCGAGGCCGACTTCGATCTGGATGCAGTGAATGTCCTCACCGTCCACCGGGCGAAAGGGCTGGAGTTCGGAGTGGTGTTCCTTGCCTGCTTAGTTCACGGTAGATTCCCCAGCGAGAAAGGGAGGAAGAGAGGCAGAGAGATAGCCCTTCCGGATGAACTGATCAAAGAGACGCTGCCCTCCGGAGATTTCCACTTGGAGGAGGAGAGGCGCCTTTTCTACGTGGGGATGACCAGAGCCAAAGAAGAGCTTATCCTCACCTCCAGCCGGGATGTGGGGCTGAAGAAGCCTAAGAAGGTGAGTCAGTTTGTTATTGAGGCCTTAGACTCAAAAAAAGAAGAGATTATCCCCCACAAGGCGACCAGCATTGAGGTGATCAACAGATTCGGCGCTGCCGTGGAGAGGGATGCGAGGTATTTGCCGTCCAGCGACAGCCTGTTCACTCTCTCTAGCCAGCAAGTGGATGACTATCTGACCTGCCCGTTGAAATACAAATATATTCATATCCTGCGGGTTCCTATCCCTCAGCACCACACAATGATTTACGGCAAGGCCATCCACAGAGCAGTAGCTGAATACTACCAGGTCAGAAAACAGGACAGAGAGATTAGCTTAAAACAACTTATTGCTGTTTTCGAGAGCTCTTGGAGCAGTGAGGGTTTCCTCACCCGCGAGCACGAGGAGAGAAGGTTAGCTCAAGGCAAAGAGGTCTTGAGAAGGTTTTTTGAACAGGAGCAACAGAAAGGTGAGGTCCCCAACTATGTGGAGGAGAAGTTCTCCTTTGTCCGAGGGAATATAAAACTCATTGGCAGATGGGACAGGGCGGATGTAACCCAGGAGGGGGGAGTGATCATTGACTACAAGACCTCCGAGGTGCGAGACCAAGCCAGAGCAGACAATGAGGCCAGGAACAGCATCCAGCTTCCTATTTATGCAATGGCCTACCGGGAACGATTTGGCCAATTGCCTGTCAGTGTCGAACTTAGATTTTTGGAGACGGGATTGGTGGGAAGGTTGAAGAACTTAGAAAGAGCGATTGAGAAGACAACAGCGAAGATTGAACGGGTAGCTGACCAGGTAAAGCAGCGGGATTTCGCCCCCTTCCCTCAGTATATGGCCTGTGAGTTTTGTCCCTACCGAGGGATATGTCCTTATGAGGGGAAAAGATGACATATTATTATGGCTAAATTTATCCACACTGCCGATATCCATTTAGATACCAGATTTAGCGGGATCAGAGATGAGTCCAAACGCAAACAGAGAAGGGCAGAGCACCGAGATTGCTTTACCAGGATCATAGACACGACAGAACAAACTGCTGCCGACTTTTTGCTAATCGCCGGCGATCTGTTTGAGCAGACCCATTTTTCTCCCGACACTATTAATTTCATTATCCGGCAACTGGAGAGAGTTTATCCGTTGCCGATATTTCTGGTTGCTGGCAACCACGACCTCTTGGTTACCGGCTCTCCTTATCTTACCTGGGAATGGCCTTCTCATGTGCATATTTTCCAGGAAGGGCAGTTTCAGGGCATAGAAGTGAAAGACAAAGGGGTAGTGATTCACGGCGCCTCGGCTACCCCACAGAGTGGCCTCGATAACCTGCTGCGAAACTACAGTGTTCCGCAGGATGAAAGAATGCATATTGTCCTGTTTCACGGTTCTGAGGCGACCGACAGGAGGGCGGCGGAGCAGTGGGGAAGCTGGCTTCCTTTCTCTGCCGAGGATATCCTCTCCTGTGGCGCTGACTACTATGCCTTGGGTCACTACCACGGCTTTCGCTCCCTTCCCTTCCAACAAGAAGAGATGAACGGCTACTACCCTGGATGTCCTGAGCCCACGAAACTCGACGAAACTGGAGCGAAATATATCCTGAAGATAAAACTGGAGAAGGGCAATTCCATCCAGGCAGAGAAAATCCAGGTTCAAAGTCGACAATACCGAGAGGAGATCATAGACTGTAGTGAGTTCAGGGACAGAAACCAGATCGTGGAGCGGATAAAGATTTTAGCTAATGAAGATGAGGTGGTGAAGATCATCCTGGAGGGCTACCCAGATCCCGCTTTGGAGTTTGAGCTGGAAAGTCTCCGAGAAAGCATCAAAGATTGGTTCTTCGCCAGCGAGATTGAGAACAGGACCCGTCCCGACTATCGACTGGAGCAGATGGATAACCTGTTGGCACTCCGTTTTCATGAACAACTCCAGGAAGCCAGGGCTCGGTGTGAACCCAATTCACGGGATATGCAGGTGCTGGAAGAGGCAGAAGTGCTGGGGCTGGATGCACTGTTAAGAGGACAGATAAGAGGCTATGAGATTTAAAGAGATATTTGTGGCAGGGTTCGGCTGTCTTAAGGAGATTCGGTTGCCTGTGGAGGGTCAGTTTAGCCTCATTTTGGCCCCCAATGATGAGGGCAAAACCACCCTGCAGAACTTCATAACTGCTATCCTTTTCCCCTTCACTCAACAAACTCTGCGCCAGAGATTTAAGCCCTGGAGCTCTGAAATCTATGGGGGAAATCTGAAATACTCTCTGGCCAACGGGGAAGAGTTTGAGCTCCACAAACAGATAAAAGGAGGGACCTCCAGAACCGACATAGTGAGACTTTTCCTTAAACCTTCTAACCAGGAGGTCACGGACAGCTACCCCAGCAGTCGGCAGGGTCCTCTGATCGCCGAAACACATCTGAATATGACCAGAGAGAGTTTCGAGGGTATCCCGGTAGTGAAGCAACTCCAAGTAGTCGAAATCGGCGACGACAAGGTGAGGAAAGGCGTTACCGAGAAGATAAAATCTCTGGTGACCACGGGAAAAGAGGATATGGGATTAGAAAAGGCCCTGGCAAAGCTGGAGAGCCGTTTGGAGAGGGAGATAGGCAAGACCGACCGAGGTGCAGGAACTGCAGCGGGCAAAGCGGCCAGCCGGATGCAAGAGCTGGAACAGCAGTGCCAGAGCCTTAAAGCCTTACACACTGAATTAGAAAAAGTGCTGGAAGAGATAAAGACTCTAAAACAGAGGGTGGAGAAACTCAAACACCAGAGACGGCAGGGGAACTACCGAGTGGAAAAAGCCAGGCTCCTGGATCTGGAAAGAAGGCAGGATGAGGTAGAACGCCTCAAAGTCTCTTACGAGAAAAAATACCAGGAGCAAATCTCCGCCACGGAGTTAATCCGATCCTTGGAGGAAAAGCGAAATGAGTTGCTCAAATATAGCCAAATAGACCTCCAGCACCTGAAGGAGCTTCAGTCCAAATTGGCGAAGATGAGAAAGAACGACATTCTGATAAGTCAGATCCAGAGAGACATTGAGGAACTTAAGAAACAGTTAACCTCCTGTGAGGCAGGGGCCGCAGCCTACCCGGAGCTTTACTTTAGGGTTTCGGTGTCCGATATTCGCACTCTGAGGGGTCTGGAACAGAAGCTCCACCAGTGCCAGGATGTCCTTTCTCAGCAGGAGCCTCAATACCAGGAGAGCACAATCCAGAGATCTCGGACAGAAAGTCGCTTAGGCCGCACAAAGCTGCTGTTTAAGATCAGTGCAGCTTTCTGTTTAGCTAGCCTTCTTTTGCTGTTTTTGCTTCCTCTGTGGGTGGTGGTGATCGCTGTCCTGTTTGCGGGGACAGCCGTGCTCTTCCGGTTCATACTCAAGAAAGAGATGGAAACCCTGAGAGCGCTTGAGCGAAAAATTGGAGACTGCAAAACCAGACTTTGCATCTGTGCCGAGGAGATGATCGGTGATTTCACCAAGGCAGAGCCAGCCCTGCGTAGAATCCCTGATTTAGCACAGCCAGAGCTACCAAAGAAGTTACAGGAAACTTCCGATTTTCGAGAAACAAAAGAGTTACTGAGATCTTGGGTAGATCTTTACACCGAGGCAGAGGCGAAACTCTTCCAGGGTGCAGCCTGCCAGAACTACGACCAGTTGTACGAAAGACTCATCGGTTTCCAGCAGTTTGGGGAAAGAATAAAGCAGCTTCAGGAGGAGGCAACTGGGAAACAGGGCAGGGGGGAGGATTTGAGCCAAAAGAGCGAACTCTTGGGGGAGGAGGTTTTCCAAAGCTTAAGAAAATGGTGCCCCGATACAGAAGGAGACCATTCTGTGGAAGTTGCAGAGGACTGCATAGAACAGATAAAAGAGAAACGGAGTGATTATGAGACCTTAGAGCGGGACCTCAGCGGTGTGGCAAACCTGCTGGAAGGAAAGGACCAGTCCACTTTCCTAATAGAGGTCAACAGGAGCCGGAAACAGGTAGGCGAGCTTTCAGATCAGGATCCTCGTCTAGCTGAACTTAGGGCAGAGTGGGAGAGGCTTTCCTTTTATCAGCAGCAATATCAAAGTATAGAACGAGAATCGCGGGAGCAAAGTGAACTGCTTGTCCGGAAAGAGACCGAGAGGGATGAAAAACTAAGGGGTAAACCTGAATTGGCCGATCTGGAGTCTGACTTAGAGGATGCCCTTCGAAGGCTGGAGAGGATTCACCTTTACCGCGATGCCCTGTTGAAGGCCCAGGAGCTCCTCCGAGAAGCGGGCACGAGGGTTTACACCGACATCGCCCCCAAGCTCAATCAGTTTCTGACCACCAAGGTCTCCCAATTCTCCGGTGGTCGCTATTCAGAGACCTCGATGGACGAGACCCTGAATTTGAGGGTAAAAATCCAGGGCCTGGGAAGCTATGAGGACGCTCAGGTGTTGGGTGGAGGCATGCGAGCTGGCCTTTATCTCCTGTTGCGAGTGGGAATACTGAATCTGATAGCCGAAAAAGGGGGAGAACTTCCCCCGCTGATAATGGACGAGGCATTTAACTCCTTCGACGACTTCGGCCCCAACCGGCTGGAGAAAATGGTTAATCTCTTATGCGATCTGCTTCAGCAGAACCCAAACTTGCAATTGATCTACTTCACCTGCCAAGAGAAAGGGCAATATTTGTCCCTAAAACAAATACTGCAATCAAAATTCTCGGATGTTACCGAGGAGGAGGTGGGTAATTTTAAGATAACGGGTGCGTCTGAAGGACATGGGGATTATAGCAATAAGGAGCTTTGAACAATGGCCGAGTGGATATATGTCTCTGACATCGCCCGTTACCAGGGCGAAGAGGTAGCTATTAAAGGATGGCTGTATACCAAAAGATCCAGCGGAAAGATTCACTTTCTACAGATAAGAGATGGGACCGGAACGGTTCAATGCGTGGTCAGCAAAAATGATGTATCTCAGACAGTTTTCGAGATCTCAGACGGATTGCCCCAGGAGTCGTCAATTATAATCCGGGGAGTTGTCCGGGCAGATCCAAGGTCACCCATAGGCTATGAAATAGGGGTGACGGACGTTCAGCTGGTGCAAATCGCTGAGGAGTATCCTATCTCCCCTAAGGAACATGGCGTCTCCTTCTTAATGGATCATCGTCACCTGTGGATTCGCTCTTCTCGGCAGCACGCCATCCTCAAGATAAGAAACGAGCTGATAAAGGCCTGCCGAGACTACTTTGACCAACGAGGGTTTGTTCTTTTAGACGCTCCCATCTTCACCCCAGCTGCCTGTGAAGGCACCACCACCCTGTTCCAGGTTGACTATTTTGAAGACAAGGCCTACCTTACTCAAAGCGGCCAGCTTTATATGGAGGCAGGGGCTATGGCCTTCGGCAAGGTCTACTGTTTTGGTCCTACCTTCCGGGCAGAAAAATCAAAGACCCGCCGACATCTCACTGAATTCTGGATGATTGAGCCGGAAGTCGCCTACTATACTCTGAAAGAGGATATGGACCTGGCAGAGGATTTTGTGGAATACATCGTGGCCCAGGTAGTAAAAAGCAGAAGGCAGGAATTAGAATATTTAGAGAGAGATGTGGACAAACTGGAGAAAGTTACTAAACCATTTCCCCGAATCTCCTACGACCAGGCTTTGGATCTCCTGAGAAGCAGCGGGGTTGACATCCCCTGGGGAGAGGATTTTGGGGGAGATGAAGAGACTATCCTCTCCAACCAGTTCGACAGGCCGGTTATGATTCACCGGTATCCGGCTCAGTGTAAGGCGTTTTACATGAAACCCGATCCCGAAGCCCCCAGGCTTGCCCTCTGTGTGGATATGCTTGCCCCCGAAGGCTACGGAGAGATAATAGGCGGAGGAGAACGAGAGGATAACCTGGAGAGTTTGGAGAAGGGAATTAGGGAACAGAACCTGCCCGCTGAGGCCTTCGACTG
>JAUWEO010000201.1 GCA_030608245.1 Candidatus Latescibacterota bacterium | reverse complement strand
TGGGTTGTGAGGTGGAACGGTTTACCACTGCTAACTTTGATATGATTCAACACTACCGACAACAGGTAAATGTGCTCCTGCGGCCAACTCAGTCCGGAGGGCAGGCCTTTGGGTTCACGGGGCACCACGAGATTATGATCCCCCTGCTGGCCGCCGCAGTGAAACTCGGCCTGAACCAATAGAAGACTCAATGCGGAGGTATTACTATGTTATTCAATAAATTGGGATTCACTCAACAGCGGAGGAGCAAGGGAGAAAGGGAGCAGGGGAGAAAAAAAGGAAGGGGATCTCTGCCCCTCTACTTTCTACCCGAGTGGTTGCTCCTGTTCACAGTGATTGCTTTGTTGTTTATAGGGATGGGTTGTACCGGACGAGCGGTTATCTCCCAGAAACCGGTACTCGAGGAACAGTTTGATCCTCTTTCACTACAGGACGACGACATTTGGGAAGAGCTGAAACAACCTGTCCCGGCAGCGCCAGAAACAACCTTAGCTGGCCCTGACAGACAGGCTGTGACAGATACTTCTCAGATAGAGCAGTTCCGGTATATCCAAGGGTTCAGAGTTCAGATATTTGCCTCTCCTGATAGGCAGATGGCCTTGGAGATAAAACAGAGAGCGGAATCATTATTGGAAGAAAATCTCTACCTTGAATTTGAAGCACCGTACTATAAGGTGAGAGTGGGTGACTGTCTCTCCTCTGCTGAAGCAGAGACACTGGTTAAAAAGATTCGCAAAAAGGGCTATTCTGATGCGTTCAGGGTGAGGACAACCATCAAATTGCAATCTGGAGGATAAATTCACCCCTCTACACTCGCCAGAGGTCCAAACAATGCTGCAGATTGAAAATATTCACCTTAATTTTAACGGGAACCCCATTCTCAACGGGATTAACCTTCAGATATCAAAGGGTGAGATCCACGGCATCTTAGGCGCCAATGGGACCGGGAAATCCACATTAGCTTACGTCCTTATGGGATTGGAGGGTTACAGAACCACCTCTGGTAGGATCATCTTCGGGAATGAGGATATCACGAGTTTACCTCTCTCCGACCGGGCCAGGCGGGGAATAACGCTGGCCTGGCAGGAACCTGCCCGCTTTGAGGGACTCACGGTAACAGAATACTTGAGTCTGAGTCGGACAAAAGGTGGCGGTTCTCTTTCTCCTGGAGTCTGTCTGGAGCAGGTGGGATTGAGTCCTTCTGTTTACCTGAATCGTCTCGTAGATCAAGCTCTCAGTGGGGGAGAACGGAAGAGGATAGAGCTGGCCTCTGTACTGGCTATGAGGCCCAAACTGGCTATCCTTGACGAACCAGACTCCGGGATCGATGCCCTTTCACTCGATCAGGTGATGGAGGTCATCCGAAGTCTGGCTAAAGGGGGAAGTTCAGTCGTCCTTATCACCCATCACGAACAGGTGGCCCTGATTGCCGATCGAGCTTCTTCTCTTTGCGCAGGAATGATTCTTAAAACGGCGAGCCCTGAAGAGGTGGCCCGATTTTTCCGCAATCACTGCCGGGAATGTCCGCATATCAACAGGCCAGAAGAGGAGCTCATCGGAAATGTTTGACTACAGCGCAGAGTTTGAGGCCATCACCAGCGCTTACGAACAGAGCGGAGGAGATGCCTCAGTTTTCTCAGACAAAGAGTCCGCCAGCTTAGTGGTCAGTGGAAACAAGATCCTGGCTTCCAACTCCATCCCGGGAATCAAGATCGAGGACGAGGAGACCGAGACCGGAGCCCGGGCCCGGGTGATCGTAGAGCCCGGAATTCAGATAGCCTCTCCAGTTCATCTCTGCTTTGGCGTGATCCCCAAAGAAGGACTGCAGGAGATTTTCTCTGAGTTCGAGATCGGAGAAGGAGCAAATGTCAGTTTTGTGGCCCACTGCTCCTTCCCCAACGCCCTCCGTGTCAGACATCTCATGGAAGCGAAGGTCAATGTAGGTCAGGGAGCAAAGATGACCTATTCAGAAACCCATTTCCACGGTCAGAAGGGTGGTACAGTGGTTATGCCCAGAACAGAAGTGAAAGTGGCAACTGGAGGTCTGTTCTGCAACCAGTTCAGATTGGTGACCGGAAGTGTGGGACGCTTAGATTTAGATTTGACGGCGGAGCTGGGAGAAAAAGCGGTCTGCGATTTAGAGGCGAAGGTCTACGGAAAGAGGGAAGATAAAATCCGACTAAAGGAATCCATTTATCTCAACGGTGCCTGGTCTCGGGGACTGGTCAAGAGCAGGATTGTGGTCTCCGAACGAGCACAGAGCGAGGTCTTGGGGGAAGTTATTGGAAACGGTCCCCACACCCGGGGACATGTGGACTGCTTGGAGATCGTTCAGGGAAATGAGGCACAGGCTAAGGCGGTACCTCTGCTTCAGGTGGTCGATGAGACGGCCAAGCTCACCCACGAAGCGGCCGTCGGCAGCGTGGATAAAAAGCAGGTGCAGACGTTGATGGCAAGGGGACTGACTGAAACCGAAGCGGTGGAAACCGTGGTCAGAGGGCTGCTTAGATAACGATTCCTTCTTGTTTGGGCTGCTATCTGCAATCCTTGTCTTGCAAAACTTATGGAAAATAAGAGAGTTAATCTTTCCTAAAGCTGGACAACCCACCTATAAAGGAGGGAGTAAAGATTATGCCTAAGGAAACTATGACTCCGCGAGAACGCTGGTTGGCAGTGCTTCGCCGTCAGCAACCGGATCGTGTTCCCATGGACTACTGGGCTACCCAGGAGGCTACGGAAAAGCTAATGAAGTATCTGGGTTGTGCGGACGAACGCTCTTTGTTTGAGTATCTGCACATCGACAGGGTCGTCAGCGTAGGGCCTAAGTATGTTGGTCCTACTTTACCCGAGGACACGGATGTCTTTGGCTGTCATCATAAAGATGTAGATTATGGAACCGGTGTGTACTCGGAGTGCGTTTATCATCCATTAGCTGATTATGAAGCATTAGAGGAGATAAAGCAGAACTACAGGTGGCCCAGCCCAGATTGGTGGGATTATTCTGGAATCTCTGATCAAATCAAGGGCAACGAGGATTATCCCATTCGTGGCGGCGGCTCGGAACCCTTCCTGACTTACAAACATATGCGCGGCGATGAACAGGCCTTCGTGGATCTAATCCTTCACCCCGAGATCGTACATTTCTGTCTGGACAAGCTGTTCGACCTCTGCTACCAAAACACCCGGCGGATCTATGAACAGATTCCCGGCGAGGTCATGATTACCTATGTGGCCGAAGACTTCGGAGCACAGGAGGATCTGATGTACTCGCCCCAGCAGATTCGGGAGTTTCTGCTTCCACGGATGAAGCGGATGATGGATCTGGCCCACCAGGCGGGGGCGTATGTGTTTCATCACAGCGACGGGGCGATCCGGAAGATCCTCCCCGATATGATCGAGGCCGGCATTGATGTGTTGAACCCTATTCAGTGGCGGTGCAAGGGGATGGAACGCCAGGGCCTCA
>JAUWEO010000172.1 GCA_030608245.1 Candidatus Latescibacterota bacterium | reverse complement strand
AGTAGATTACGGGAGAATTATAGAAGAAGGGATAACAGAACTATCAGAATTCTTGAAAGATAAAGCTCTACCAGGGGTTTGTTCCTTGCGGTGGTTGGCTGTGAAACTCTTAGAGGCAGATGCCGAGATACTGGAGAAGATCAAAGCCCTACCTTAGGCACAGCAGATAGAGAAAAAAACCTTAGAGTGTGCCGCTCGGTTAGAAAAGCGTCTGGGTTATGACCTGGAGACGGCTATCGTAGAGAGAAGATATGGACTGTTAGAGGGCTTGGTGCGAGAGTGTACGGAAAGACACCTGGGGGTGGAACAGAGGCACCAGATCTCCGACCGGATCGATAGGGTGGTGACCAATAAGCTGTTGGGAATACCTATATTCCTGGGACTTATGTGGTTTTCCTTCCAACTGGTATTCACTCTGGGTGCCCCGCTTGCGGGGTTTATTGACTCATTTTTCGGATGGTTCGGCGGGGCAGTTTCTGGAGTGCTGGAGGCTGTTGGTTCTCCTGAGTGGTTCTCTTCCCTGATAGCTGACGGGATCATCAGCGGGGTGGGATCGGTTCTGGTCTTCTTGCCCAATATCCTTCTGCTTTTCCTGATTATAGCCATCTTGGAGGACTCCGGTTATATGGCCCGGTCGGCCTTTGTGATGGACCGGCTTATGCATGCTTTAGGACTCCACGGCAAGTCTTTCATCCCAATGATATTAGGTTTTGGCTGTAACATCCCCGGCATTATGGCCACCAGAACCCTCGAGTCCGAGAAAGACAGAATCCTCACTGTCCTGGTGAATCCCCTGATGTCCTGTTCTGCCAGGCTTCCCATCTATCCCCTTTTCGCCGGAGCTTTCTTCGTCCAAAGACAGGGGCTGGTGGTCTTCTCCCTCTACCTTATGGGCATAGTGCTGGCCATTTTGGTGGCCAGGGTGTTCAAGTCCATTTTTTTCAAGCACGAGGTGGCGCCGCTCATAATGGAGCTTCCACCTTACAGGTTGCCCCAGGTAAAAGGGGTGCTGATCCATATGTGGGAGCGAGGGAGCCTATTTCTGAAAAAGGCGGGGACGATAATTATCGCCGGAGTTATGCTGATATGGGTGCTGGCCTATTTTCCCCTGGATGCGGAATATGCCTCTGCCCAGAGTCTGATTGGCAGACTGGGATCATTTATCGCTCCTGTTTTGAAACCAGCGGGTTTTGGTTTCCCCCAGGCAGCGGTGGCCCTGCTTTTTGGAATTCTGGCTAAAGAAGTGGTAGTGGGAACGCTGGGGACACTCTACGGTGGGGAGGGAGTGGCGCTTAAGGGTGCATTGCTTCAGTATTTCACCCCACTGTCCGCTTACGCATTTATGGTGATGTCCCTCATCTACATCCCCTGCTTAGCTGCCATTGCCACCATAAAACGGGAGACTAACTGGAAATGGACTGGGTTGGCTGTGGGTTACAGTTTAGTCTTAGGATGGGTGGTAGCAGGGTTGATTTATCAGATAGGAAGCCTTCTCTAAAAAATTTTGACTCTGAATGTAGCCTATCCTATAAAAGTTAGGCTATCCAAAGATTTGGGAGGGAAGGGTAACATTATGATGGTAGCATAAGGTTTTGCTGTGCGTTAAAAACGTTCATTGGATACTGAATAAGAAAGGAGGTGGCGATGTTCTTCACGTAGGGCTTGTCGGTGGTTCTGAGCGGCATCGTTCTGATGCGCGAGTTCACCCGTCAGAGTATTCGGTATTCGTTTAATCGTAAATTGTTATCCAGACCTGCGTAGGGTCTGGTCAAAAACAGAGGAGGAGTCTGATGTTGCATAAGTGTAAAGCAATCAGCGTGTTAGTGTTGTTGGCGGGCTTAACCATAAGCCTGCCTCAATCAGGCCTAACTCAAGAGGAAGAGGAGAAGGAGAAGCCTTTTGAGTTAGAAGAGGTTGTGGTAACTGGAACTAAGACCGAGAAGCTCCTTATAGACGTTCCGGTGCGCACCGAGATTATCACCAGTGCAGATATCCAGGCGAAAGGAGCGGTGAACCTTTACGAGGCCCTGGAGGGTATGCCGGGCATAAGGGTCGAACAACAATGTTCCTACTGCAATTTCAGCATTGTGAGGATGCAGGGATTGGAATCGGGCCACGTTCAGGTATTGATTGATGGGCAACCCATCTATTCCGGTCTGGCGGGCGTCTATGGATTGCAGCAGATTCCTGCCGCAAACATCGAACGAATAGAGGTGGTCAAAGGGGCCGGCTCGGCCCTCTACGGATCGAGCGCGATTGCGGGCGTGATCAACATCATCACCAAAAGGCCGACCCAAGAGCCGATGGTAAAGGTCACCACCAGTTTCGGGAGCCATAATACCAACGACTACACCGTATCCGCTTCCACCAGGGCAGAGCGTATGGATGTCATGGTTACGGCTCAGAAGAATACCGGTGACGAGATTGATGAGGATGACGACGGCAATACGGACCGGGTCAAGACTGATAACATCTCCACCGGGGTTCGAGTGAACTGGTACAAGCTACTTGGAAACGACCAGCTCACCTTCACCGGACGCACCATCAACGAACATCGGCAGGGCGGTGAGTTAACCACCTGGGAGAATCCCTTTGCCGCAGGGGCGGAACAGATTGAAACGGCTCGCTATGAGGCAGGCATTGGATACAAGAGGACGTTTTCCCACGGCGGTGAACTAACGGCTAACCTCGGCTACTGTCACCATGATCGCAATGCGACTAACGATTCCTTCTTAGGGGACTATGAAGGTATCCACGGGGAAGTGCCTCGGGTAGACGAGATGGAGCCTTACCTTGCCGAGGAAGCCCTCTACACGGCAGACGTGAACTATTCCCATCCCCTGCTAGGGAAGCATCGCCTGTTAGGAGGCGTGCAATACAGCCGGAATAAGCTGCAGGAAACGGGGATGTATGTGAGTGTAGATGAAGATGACCTCAATTATGGGGACCCTTACCGAGCCGAAAGCGAAAAGTCCGCCGACGAGGTGGGGATGTATCTTCAGGGCGAATTCGCCCTTATGGATAATCTGGAGTTGGTGGCAGGAGCGCGGTTTGACAGCCACAACTCAGAAGATGATTTCGCCGGTTCCGGTAAACGTGCCCCCGTGGAGAGGCGTACACTGAAGTACGATGAAAAAGCCTTTAATCCCAGATTGGCCATGATGTATAGACCCTCTCCAGCACTCACCATACGGACCAGCGCGGGTACCGGGTTCAGGATTCCTTACGGCTTCAGTGAGGATCTGCACCTTTGCAGCGGCTCCCCCAGAGTAAATAAGCCAGCAGATCTGCAACCTGAAAAGTCCGTAAGCCTGAATTTAGGAGCAGATTATGTCGCTGATAGATATATGCTCAGTGCCAATCTCTTTCGCACCAACCTCACGGACAAGATCGGATTTGCAGACGCCAGTGAAGTATCCAAGAAATTAGGGTACACCTATGAATGGGAGAACATAGGGGAGGCTTATACTCAGGGGATAGAATTGGGCTCCAGCGTACTTCTGATGAGAAACCTTGAGCTGGACCTCAATCTGGCGTATACCGATGCTCAGTATGAGGAAGAGCGAGCGGATTGGGTGGAAGCCCACGGGGGGAAATATGCGGCGGACAGCAAATACATCCCTCGCGTTCCCCAGGTTACCGGAGGCGTCAAGTTAGGGTATACCCCGGGGAACTGGAATGCCGTGCTGGATGCCAACTATACCGGCAGGATGTATATCGATTACTGTGAGGAGGAAGATGTGAACGCCCCCCACAGTAAAATCAAGCACAGCGATGGCTTCTGGGTGGTGACTCCCAGATTATCCAGGAGGTTGCCCCAGCAGGGGATTACGGTCTTTGTAGGGGCGAAGAACCTTTTTGACTACGTCCAGGATGAGAAACATCCTGACGACGCGGCGTTTATGTATGCCCCCTACACAGGGCGAATCGTTTATGCTGGCATGGAAGTAACATTCTAAGCACTCTTACTCGATGAAGCCAAGGAAGATCTCCAGGAAATCGTAGAGTTCCTCAGGGATCCGCAGAAATTCCAAAAACTGGGGGGGCGTATCCCCAAAGGCGCCCTGCTTGTTGGTCCTCCCGGAACAGGTAAAACTCTGTTGGCCCGAGCAATTGCTGGGGAAGCCAATGTTCCGTTTTTCACTATATCCGGCTCCGATTTTGTTGAAATGTTTGTTGGGGTTGGTGCGAGCCGGGTTCGGGATATGTTCGAGCAGGCGAACAAGAAT
>JAUWEO010000034.1 GCA_030608245.1 Candidatus Latescibacterota bacterium | reverse complement strand
GTGACGCCCATCACTGTAGCATAGCCTGCCGGACCATTGGTGAAGGTCATACACACCGCCGCCGGCAGGTCAGAAGAGTCTCGCACAGCCCGCAGGGCACAGCGGGCCTCGGCTAAGTCCATCATCGTCTCCACTACTACTCCATCGGCACCCGCTGCCGCAAAGGCCCGGACCTGCTGGGCGAAGACCTCGATCATCTCGGCCTCCGTCAGCGTCCCCAGAGGTTTCAGAAACTCTCCTGTGGGCCCTATCGAGGCGAACACCAGGGCACCTCCAGCCACCGCCTCTCGGGAAAGCTCCACTCCCACCCGGTTTATCTCCTCTACTTTGTCAGCTAACCCAGATTTCCTCAGCTTAAGGCGGTTTCCTCCGAAGGTGTTGGTCAACACGATCTGGGCTCCGGCTTGTGAGTAAGAGGAAGCGATCTCTCTGATCTGGTCTGGATGTTCTAAATTCCAGCTTTCCGGGCACTCTCCCACGGCCAGGCCCCTTTTCTCAATCTCAGTGCCCCAGGCACCGTCGGCAAGCAGAATGCCCCAGTGGTCAAGCATCTGTCTCCAATCCATTGGGTAGATCTCCTCGTAGCTCTCTGTTTCATTCGTTAGTAACCCTTGGTGCTGTTTGCGGGTGGACGGAGATTCTGCTAAATCAGCGTTCATGCGGTTTTTGTAAGGGCGCACCTGCATGTACGCCCGATGAATTCGGGCAGACACATAGGCTTCGCCCTGAAGGGCTCAAGCCCGAAGGGTCTGCCCCTACGAACCACAACAGTTGCTTATGGAACAGCGCCATTGATTACTATAGCATTCAAGAGGTTTTTATGCCCCAGTGAGAAGTTTGGAAAGCCTGCCCCTCAGCTCTTCCAGATCGTCGATCTTTTCCAGTCGGCCGTCGACAGCCAAGGAGACAGCGCTGGTCTCCTCGGACACTACTACCATCACCGCATCTGATTCTTCTGAGAGGCCTATGGCTGCGCGATGCCTCATTCCCGTAGAGGGATTGATAGCGGGATTTTCTGAGATGGGCAACAGGCATTTGGCGGCAGCTATCATCCCTTGCTGGATCACAACTGCACCATCGTGGAGGGGAGTCCTGGGGGTGAAAATGGATGCGAGCAGAGCCGATGAGACCCGGGCGTTGATCTTCACCCCCGTCTCAATAATAGCACCTACACCTACCTCTCTCACCAGCACCATCAAGGCTCCGTAACCTTTCTCAGAGAGGATTTTAACCGCATCCACTATCTCGTTTAATATGGGGATTTCCCCTCCCTTGTAGAACAGACGGACGACCCTGCTTTGGCCAATGTGAATGAGTATGCGTCGCAGTTCTGGTTGAAAGAGGATCACAAAGACGATCACCCACACGGTTTGTACTTGAGCAATCAGCAGCGATAGCCCGCTCATTCTCAGCCACGGGGCGATGATGGATATAAGAATTATAATGAGCAGTCCCACCAGCATAGTGGCACCGCGGGTGCCCTTCATCAGCTTGAATAGCTGATAGAAAATATAGGCAACCACCCCGATGTCTAAGAAGTCAACTGCCCCGATGGGCAGGAATCCGATACTGAAAAGATCCATTTGGTTTGAGTGTGTCTGCCATTCGGGCCACCCTGGTCATCTGCTCTACATCGTGAACCCGAACGATATTAGCTCCGGTTACAATCCCTATGGTGACTGCCGCCGCTGCGGTTTTCCAAAACTGGGGAAGGTGAATTATCTTTGGTGATTTCTGATCATCGAGAAGGCCTCCATTCTGGTCGCCTCTTGTCGCATAATCCCCCGCATAGCTGAGGTTAGCGTAAGTGAGCCCGGCTTTTTAACCCCGCGCATTGTCATACACAGATGCTCAGCTTCTATAACTACCAGAACTCCTTTCGGCTGGAGTAATTCCCGCAGATAGTCGGCGATTTCGGTGGTCATCCGTTCTTGGAGTTGAGGCCGTTTGGCGAATACCTCTACGATCCTCACCAGACTACTGAACCCGGTAATGCGGTTGTTATCAGGAATATAAGAGATGTGTACCCTTCCAAAGAAAGGCAGCAGGTGATGCTCACACATAGAGTAGAAAGGGATATCCTTTACCATAATCATCTCATCCTGATTCTCTGCAGTGTAGGTCTTTGCCTTCCGTTGGGGTGGTTGGGAGAGCCCCTCGAAGATCTCCTCACACATATCCGCCACCCGGCGGGGAGTGTCTGTTAGCCCTTCCCGATTAGGATCTTCCCCGATGCCTTCCAGCACCATCCCAATTCCCAGTTCAATCTTCTTCTTGTCCATTTTAGGCCTGACCTTCTTTTTTGGTGGGTGAAGCTCTCTTTGCTTTGGCAGGCTTCCTTTTTGGGGTTGGTTTTCTCAATTTCTCTCCAGTTAATAGCTTATCGATTTGGGAGCCGTCCAAGACCTCATATTCTAATAGTGCCCCGGCCAGGGCGTGGAGCTTGTCTATATCGTGCTGTAGCAGCTCAGTTGCCAGCTTCTCTGCATCTTCTACAAACTTGCGTACCTCCTGGTCGATAACCACCGCTGTCTGTTCGCTGTAGTCTCTATGTCTGGCGATCTCCCGGCCCAAGAATATCTCTTCTTCCTTCTTGCCAAAGGTGATGGGTCCCAGCTTATCGCTCATTCCCCATTCGCAGACCATCTTTCGTGCCAGTTCGGTTGCCTGTTCGATGTCGTTACCCGCCCCGGTGGTAAGTTCATCAAAGATCAGTTCCTCGGCAGCTCTTCCCCCCAGAAGATGGGTGAGCACCCCCAAGCAGTAAGTCTTGGAGTGCGTATGTTTTTCATCTAAAGGCAGATAGTAGGTGAGTCCGAGTGCCCTGCCCCTGGGGATGATGGTCACCTTGTGGACGGGGTCTGATCCAGGGATGAGTTTTGACATCAGGGCATGTCCCCCCTCGTGATAAGCCAGATGTTTTTTCTCGTCTTCGGATATAAACAGACTTTTTCTCTCTGCCCCCATCATCACTTTGTCTTTTGCCTCTTCCAAATCGCTCATAGTCACCTTTTTATGGCCTCGGCGGGAGGCCAAAAGGGCGGCCTCATTGACGATATTGGCCAGGTCTGCTCCTGTCAGCCCGGGGGTTCCCTTGGCTATCACATTTAGCCGCACATCTCTGGCCAGGGGGATATTTTGGGTGTGGACCTTAAGGGTTTCTTCTCTGCCCCTGAGGTCAGGACGGTCTAAAACAACCTGACGGTCAAATCTGCCGGGACGCAGCAGAGCCGGATCCAGCACATCCGGACGGTTAGTGGCAGCCAGAATGATCACCCCTTCATTGGACTCAAATCCATCCATCTCCACTAAGAGCTGATTTAAGGTCTGTTCTCTTTCGTCGTGACCGCCGCCGATGCCTGCCCCTCGGTATCTGCCCACGGCATCGATTTCATCAATGAATATGATGCAAGGTGCATTGCTCTTGCCTTGAATAAACAGGTCTCTTACTCTGGAAGCGCCCACTCCTACAAACATCTCCACGAAATCGGAGCCGCTTATACTCAGGAAGGGAACATAGGCCTCTCCGGCCACTGCCCGGGCCAGAAGCGTTTTGCCGATCCCCGGCGGGCCCAACAGCAAAACCCCCTTGGGGATTTTGCCCCCCAGTTTCTGGAATTTGCCAGGATCTTTGAGGAATTCAATTACCTCTGACAGCTCTTCCTTGGCTTCGTCCACCCCGGCTACGTCATTAAAAGTGACCTTCGGCCGGTCTTGGCTAAGTACCTTGGCCTTGCTTTTCCCAAAGGAGAATACTCCCTTGGGCCCGGCCTGCATCTGCCGAATCAAGAGAAGCCAAATGCCGAAGAAAAGGATAAAAGGCAGCCAGCCTACCAAAAAGCCCGTCCATCCTGTTCTCTTTTTGAACTTGAACTCGACCCCGTATTTCTCCCACTCTTTTTTGATCTCTGTATCTACAGAGCCAAGATTTACCACAATTCTGCTTCCGTCGACCAAAACACCGTGAAAATCGGCGTCGGTGATGATCGCCTCCTTAATCTGCCTATCTTTTAACAGCTGGAGGTATTCGGTGTAAGTGATCTCTGTCGCCTTAGCAGAGAGGTTGCCCAGATAGCGGGCAATCATAAGGGAGATAAGGAGCAGGAAGAGCCAAATGAGCAGAGTTCTTAGCTTTCTGCCTCCTGCTTTCTGCGTTGGTAGCCTGGGAGGAATGGACTTTCGGCTTCTTTTTCCCCCATTGTCACTTCTGGTTGCCATCTTTTTTCACCTTGTTAGCGAAGTTTGTCTCGGCTGTCTGGAACTGCACTTTCAGTCTCCGTTGGGTCCTGGGGGTAAGCTTACAGAGAGCATTAATCTCGATCCCTATTACCCACACAATTTTCTCCTGATCAGTTAGAATAGGAACCTCATCTCGTAAGATTTTGGGCACCTTGCGGTCAATAAGCAGGTCTTTCACCTTTTTGTGGCCTTCAAGGCCCAGAGGTTGGAAGCTGTCTCCCGGACGGCGGTTGCGGACCTGAAGCTCGCCGCAGATCGTGTCCAGGTCGAAAAAGGCGGTTTGAGTTTGAGACCCTACCTGGGGGGATTTTTCTCTGAACTGCTCTGCTTTAAGCACCTGAGTAGAGATCTGGGCGTTTAACTCGGGAATCTTTGTCTCTGCTGGAATCCCCACTTTCTTTTGAAAGGGAGGGACTTTGCCCCTTCTCATAATCAGTAAATTGCCGCACCGTTGTGCCCTAAGCTCAGAGGCAATTTGAATCCACCCGGATTCCGAGCTGGCCAGTTGGACGAGCTGTTCTACTTGACCGAATTCAGGATAACCTTCCTTTACCAGCAGTTGTTGAAGGATATTCCTGAGCACCCTACGTCTCAGACATATATGATAATCCGAAAGCCTGTTAATATCAAGTATTATTTTTCTGTTAGTTTTCTGCTTAACACTTAAAGCGTGAACTTGGGAAGTTTGCTCTTCCAAGAAGTCATCTTCATCTCGAAGTATCTCAGCGGTTCGGGCCAACGTGGTGACGATATCTGGATTGTAGTTTTTTCTAAGCAGAGGCAGAAGCTGGTGTCTGATTCTATTGCGGGTATAAGAGAGGTCGGCATTTGAGGGGTCGCACCGAAAGCTCAGGCCGCGTTGAGCCGAGTATTCTTCTATCTGTTTGCGGGATGTCCCCAGAAGTGGCCTGACGAAAAGCCCATCCCGTACCGAGGGAATACCTGACAGCCCTCTTCTGCCTGCCCCTCGAAGTAAGCGAAAGAGGACAGTTTCAGCCTGGTCGTCTAAATTGTGAGCAGTGGCGATCTTGGTTGCTCCTACTCCTTTAGCAACTCCCTGCAAGAACTGGTATCTGACCTCCCTGGCTCCTTCTTCTTGGGAAAGCCCCTGTTTGCGGATAAACTCTGGCACATCGCGTCCCTCTACAGTAGCGGCAAGGTCTAATCTCGAGACCAACTGGCGCACGAATTCGGCATCTGCATCTGACTGAGTCCCCCGGAGCCGGTGGTTTAGATGGGCCACATGAAGCTCTATCCCCAGTCGATCTTTAAGCTGAAGCAACACATCGAGCAGGACCACAGAGTCCGGTCCGCCAGAGACCGCTACTACCGCCTTGTCTCCAGCTATGAGCATCTCTTGCTGGCAGATGAAATGCAAGACCTCATTGACGAAGTTCATCTTTTCCCTGGAAACAAAAAGACCCTTCCATTAGGTTAGAAAGGTCGAGGGTAACAGTCTGTTTTTTTCGTTTGGTGGACATACTTCTGAGATTAGTAGCGGTGGAGGGACTCGAACCCCCTACACGAGGATTATGATTCCTATTAGACCTGTTTCTCTGCCACCGCACGGGTAAAGGGAAAAGCCGATAAGTGCACGTTTTCCCTTTGTCTAATAGAGTCTAATTGGTTATATGGATTTTGATATATTTTGACCGGTTTTGATGTGTAGTTGGCACAAATCTGGCACAAAATAATCCCACCTAAATATAGATTTGTTCAACCCAAAAGTCAAGTACTCTTTTCTCACTGGAAAAATTCGAGATCAAAGTTCTTGTGCCAGGAGAGCACACGGGTGTCAAGACAGAAGGAGCTTTGCCGGCTGGAGAGACTATCCAGGGCTGGATCACTCAAGGGTATCACGGGGCGAATACCGGAAACCCCGAAAAGAAAAGCGAACCCCGGACGGGATGTCAATCGGCGTTACATACATAGTAAGGAGAATCTCTCCACCCATAGACACATCTTCTGCTTCCCTATAGAATCTCACCTTGGTAGGAGTCCCACCCAACGGATTTGACCAGTCCCAAAATTTTTTCAGGAAAAATTTCGACTTCTGGTTTCTTAATACTCTGAATTCGTGTGCCTCCGCTAATAGACAGTGCTGTTTTGCCTTAGTGCCCCTCAAATCTTTCTTGACTTTTTTGATTTTTCTTTCTATTATTTAACAGCGTAGAATGCCCATATCTGCATCTGGGAACCTGGGGAGTCGTGAAAACTTCAACCGATGTAGATAAGTAGAGCTCGATGAACTCTGGACCTTTGTGAAAAAAAACGAGCTGAGGAAACGAGCAATCCTCAAGAGGGCGAGAGATGGATAGGGGTCAGTTTTGCCTCTGAGCATCGGCTCTTATTAAGCGTCAAGGCTGCACCTACTGTTGTTACCCAAGTTGCAGAGGAGATCATTGAGGAAACCCTTAAGGTGTGCACTGCCACACCTGTTCCCGTCTTTGTTACCGATGGGCAGGATTCCTACAGACAAGCTTCACTCGAGCGTCTTTGCGTTATAGAGACCTTTGCTCGGACAGGGAAACCTGGCCGACCTCGAGGGCCCAGAATCTCAGCCTCTCCGAACCTGCGTTATGCTCAGGCTTTCAGACAACGTGACGGAGGTAAAGTGGTTTCAATAACCAAGAAGGTCATCTTTGGTCAGGTAGATTCCTCCCAGATAAGCACCTCATTACTTGAACGGTAGAACCTAAACTTCAGACACGACAACCGCAGGTTGACCAGAAAGACCATTGCTTTTTCAAAGAAGGATGAAGACCTCATGAGCCAACTAAATCTTTACAAAGCACACAATAACCTTGTACGTCCTCACCATGCTCTCAGAAAAGCTATAAGTGAGAAGGTCATCGGCAGGGTCTTCCGTAAATGGCGCAAGGTAACCCCAGCAATGTCAGCCGGAAGCACTGATCACCTCTGGTCACTGAGAGAACTGATGAGTTATAGGGTCTATGATATGTCAACTCATTAAGGGGTCAGTACCAAGTTATGATTTGGTTAAAAATTATCTCGAAATTTATCAAAGCCTTTCGTTCTGGTGAATCGCCGGGACAAATTGCAGGTGGCTTTGGTGTTGGATTTCTGATTGGAATTATGCCATTTTGGACGCTCCAAGGCGTTATTCTCTTCATTCTTCTTATCCTACTCAATATTAATATGGCAGCAGGTACAGTTGCGATTCTTTTGGCTAGTCTTTTTGCTTACCTGCTTGATCCTACTTTCCACAGTCTGGGTTATTTTATTTTAACTGGAATACCATTTCTTCGAGGATTTTGGGAAACACTGTACAATATTCCCGTTGCACCGCTTTCCCGTTTCAATAATACCGTCGTTATGGGAAGTTTTATAGGCGGGTTGGTACTCTTTATTCCAATATTCTTTGGAATGAAAAAGCTGGTTGTCGCTTATCGTTCCGGACTTGAGGAGCGAATTAAGAAGTGGAAAATTGTGCAGGTTATAAAGGGGAGCAAAATTGTAAGATTATATGAAAAAACTCGAGATATAGGGAGCGAATGATGCGTAAAAAGGGTATTATTATTCTCGTTTTTATCATCGTTATATTCGCGGTGATCGCCTTTTTTGTCCGTGACCGTTATATTGAAAAGGTACTCGAAAAGACCTGTCAGGCAATCGCAGGCGCTAAAGTGGAAATAGATAATTTTCATTTTAGTCTATTTAAAATGGAATGTTCATGGGATCGGCTTCAAGTTGCTAATAAAAATAATTCCTGGTACAATGTTTTGGAAACTGGCAAAGCATCATTAGACATTGAAGCTCGGCCGTTATTCTGGAAACGTATTATTATAAAAGAAATGATTCTCGAAAATCTGTACAGTGGCACCCGTCGTGAAACTGATGGAAGCTTGCCCAAAAAGATAGAACCCCTTGCAGAAGAAAAACCGGGTATGGTTTCCAAAGCTACTGCTGCGATTGACAAACAATTGCGTGAATTGCCGGTTTTTGACTTATCTGGACTTAGCAAAGAATTGAAAGTTGATTCCCTTATCGATGTTAATAATTTGGCCACTGTTCAGGGATACGACAAGTTGAGAACCCTCGCCGATAGTAGTTTCAATTATTGGCAAACGCAACTTAAGCCGCAGGACTATTTGACACGCGTCCAAAAGGTAGAAGAAAATATCAAGTCACTGAATCTTGATAAAATTAAAGATGTTGCTGCTTTGACTACGGCTTTGAAAAAATTGGATGATATTCAAAAAGAGGTGAAATCACTCAGAAAAGAAGTTGAAGGGAAATACAATAATTTAAGTCAAACATTCACTGATTTGCAAACAAGATTAGAAGCTGTGCAAAGTGATTTGAAGAATGATATCGAACGAGCAAAACAGTTAGCGCGTTTAAAAGATCTCGATGTGAAAGATGTCAGTTTACTTCTCTTTGGCACACCTATAATAAAAAGTTATGAGCAAATATTGGGATATGTCGAATTAGGACGAAAATACCTGCCAACTGCTAAGAAAGTAGTAGGCTCAAAAAAGATCCAAAAACCACCTCGCTTCAAAGGTCAGAATATACAGTTTCCATTTCATTATCGCTATCCTCGTTTTCTATTGCGCAAAGCGAAATTCTCTGCTGCAACAGCGGCTGGCGATACCAGTCGCGCTTATTTTGTCGAAGGTAACCTCTCAGGATTGACCAATCAACCAGTTGTATATGGAAAGCCAATGCGTTTTAATATAGGATTAATGAAAGTTTCCGGTAATCAGTATGAAGTTTCTGGTAGCCTCGATCATACAACCGAAGTGGCTCATGATTCGGTGTGGGTTTCTGCGAAGAATTTCGCCATCGGTGAAGTGAAGCTGAAAAAGAGTAAATATTTCCCACATGCAGTAGAGGCGAAAAAAGGGAACATTGTTCTTGCTGGTTTCTTTATTGGCGATGGCATTGATTTGAAATTAAACCTTGACGTTGAGCCGGTTAATTTCCTGTTTGAACAGGCGGCAGGGGATAGAATTTCCAGGATTGTGAGAGATGTACTTGCGGGTTTGACACAACTTACACTCAATGCTCAGCTATTAGGTGATGCTTCAGATTATAAGTTGCACATGAATTCCAATGTCGACCAAGTGCTGGCGAAGCAAGTGAAGAAAGCCCTGCAAGAGAATTTACAAGAAGCTCAACAATGGGTTGAAAATTATGTCCGATCCGAAGTCGACAAACGGCGAAAAGAAGTCGAAGCTATCATTGATAAAAACCGACAGAAGCTATTTACTGAGATGGACAAATCAAAGCATAAAGTCCAGGAAAAGGTAGATGAACTTGAAAAGTGCAAGAAAGAGGTTCATGAGCGCATTGAAAAAGAGAAAAATAAAGTTAAGGATAAAGCAAAGGATACGTTAAAAGATCTTTTTAAGAAAAAAGTAAGAATGAAGTAGAAACCAAATCTGAAAAGAAATTTTTGGTGGCGTATCGTTTTCTGTAACTAATGAGCATTGTCCCGAAGTTCTATGATTTTTGGTTTTGATATTGAACATCAATAGCAATAATCTTGTGGGGCATTTCCACAAGATGAAGTGGTTCACTGTGCATCGTTGTAACTCCATCATACAACTTTGGGACAAGCTCTAATTTTAGAATTACTGATTCAGGGAGTATGTACGTAACCATACATTTAACAGCCCCTAAACAGATAGTCCCATTTCGATCCACTAAGCGGCTTTATCCAATTCAACAGAAAAATTGTCTTCAAAAAATATTTCTGAAAGCAATTTTAGGGGGATGACCGGTTTTCAAAAGGAGCGGTTGCAATGAAACCCAAGGTCATCGTTACTTTAGTTTTAGTCGCATTATTTTTGATTATTCTCGTCCAGAATACACAGGTTGTCACCTTGCGGTTTTTATTCTGGAAAATAAGTATGTGGCAAATTGTTCTTATAACTTTAGCAATACTTGTCGGTTTTGTTCTTGGGTATATTGCTGCTAAAGCAAAGTGGCTGAAGTCGAAATAACAGTCGTGCATAAATGAAGCACTTCGCAAATATGCCAATTTGGGAGCACAAACGAAGTAGTTCGACTATGAAAAGTTGCATGGACAACCATCAAAGACAAGGAGGGGAAAATGAAAGGTCCGTTCATCGTAGTGGCAACCACGCTGGCCATTGCAGTGGCTTCGCCCGTCCTCGCAGAGCCTTGGACAGTCGCGGTTGACGCAAACCTCACGCTGACGCAAAATGCATACAGCGACAACTGGGTTGGGGGGGAAGCGGGTGCCCTCTTTTGGACATTCAACTCCAACTCTCTCGCGGAGAAACAGCTCTATGCCAAGGTCCACAATAAGAACACGCTGAAACTTTGTTTTGGCCAAACCCATAATCAGGACCAGGAGACTAAAACTTGGGCCAAGGCAGTAAAATCGACTGATCTCATTGACCTTGAATCAGTTTTCCGCTTCACCTTGGGAGGATTCGTGGATCCCTTCGCGGCTGGTAGGGTGCAGACCCAGTTTCTTGACGCGAGTGATTCAGACAAGAGCCGATCCCTAAATCCGCTCACTTTCACCGAGAGTTTTGGCGTGGCTAGAGTTCTGACCAAGAAGGAGAGGCGTGAGGGGACTACTCGCTTAGGCGCAGGGCTGAGGCAGCATCTGAATCGAGATGTGCTGGACCCACTGACCAACAAGCGGGAAACCCAGACTAGCAACGACGGTGGTCTTGTGTTCGTGACCGATTTCAAGACCCCACTGGCACAGGACCGGATTACCTTGATCAGCAAGTTCACCCTATTTCAGGCACTTTTCTCTTCCGAATCGGACGAGCTCAACGGGCAACCCAACGAGAACTACTGGAAATCCCCAGATGTCAACTGGGAGAATACCTTCACGGCCGGCATCACCAAGTACCTGATGGTGAACCTCTATATACAGCTTCTCTATGACAAGGAGATCGACCTGGAAGCACGGTTCAAGCAAACCTTGTCTCTGGGGCTGACATACAAGCTGATCTGACTATCCTAAACGATGGCTCCACTCTGGATGTGGCCTTTAGGTGTCTTCATGGAATGGAAAAGCTAGTGGGTAGTCCGCCCAGTTGACAGTTCTGGTTACCTTAAAGTTACAACTTCAGATTGCTGCTCTACAAAC
>JAUWEO010000096.1 GCA_030608245.1 Candidatus Latescibacterota bacterium | reverse complement strand
TCCAGGATTCAGACTCGCGCCAGGCGAATTAGCATCGTCATCGTCAAATAGCGTACCAGTTGGCCGACATGCTTTCGGGTCCATAGGTCGGGGCCCTTTCCGGCCACCTTGGCAGTCTCTCGTTGCGGAGTGGGATCGATAAACTGTAAGGATTGATGTCGCCAAGCGATCGACTGTCTGCGACTTTAGCCACTGGCAAGGCCCTATGACTACTCTCCGGTAGCACATAGGTCCCACACAGCACATCCCGTTTTCAAAGCGGGTATTGGGATCGGAAAGAACATCATCATCTATCAAGTCGAAATCACATTGATTTTCCAAAAAGGTCTGGATAAGCATCTCATATCCGGTAACCGCCTCGTCGGTCGTGCCCTTAGCCCAGATGTCCCGAACCGGATAATAGAGGGCTGTTTCTACGGCCGGCTCGCCGCAGCTCAGGGCATATCCCAGTCGGGCCACATAGCGGTGAAACTCCGGCATATAGTCCCAGAGCGGATTCACCGGCCCAAAATGCGGACGCTCCCCAGGCATCAGATGTTCATAAGTGGAGAGGGGATAGCATCCGATGACCAAAAGGTTGATGCCCCGCACGTATTGGTAATCAACCAGCCACTTCATCTGCTCGATCGTGAGGCCGCTGCCGTAAACGCAGAAAGATTCGCTGAAGGCGAAGGGGGTCCCGTTCTGATGGGCAGCCGTGGCGGCATACTTGGGAAAATTATGGTTGAGCTTTCCTGGAAAAATCTGCCTCCAGATGACATCTACCCCGGGGAGATCCATCCCCCGCAGTATGCGCAGGACATGTCCGAATCCGTGCTTGACCGCTCCCAGAGTCTCATCCTCTCCTCCCAAGTGACCTCCAGAAAGCAAGTCATGCTCTCGACACCACTTCCTCAGCGGTTCAAAGTAGGTCTCCCGAAAACGCTCCGACCACCAGTCGAAGAAGTCAACCCGCACGCGCATTTCCTCCTGGGTTAACTCAGTCTCAGGTAGTCTTTCGAAAATCTCCAGGTGCTCCTCAATTCGATACCCGAAGCGCCTGGCAAAGTCCTCCTCCAGACCCTTAGTCCAGGGGATCTGTCGTTCGGGGATCAGAGGACGCACCGCAGGTTCATCGGTGAAGGCGAAGCGGATGGTGGTTCCAAAATATCCCCCTACAGCCTCCCAGTAACGCTCGTGAGTCAGAGTGAGGAAAGTCCGTGTTGTCTCCTGGTTCAGGAGATCCGACAACCCCGGCATTTCGGCGAGTCTCCAGTTTCCTGCCTCATCAGATTGCATAGCAAGAGAAACGAGATCAGGGCGTTGGTCCAACACCTGACCGCAGGCCTCTCCTGAGGGCCATCCGCCTTCGTCATAGAGCCAGTAGTTCATCCCCAGGCGATTGGCCTCCTTGACAACCAGTTGGACCCGCTGAAAAAACTCCGGCGAGAGGTATTCCAGATCCATCTGGTTGTTGGTGCTTTCCGGGCGGAACTGTTGCGGCATGGGGATCACACAGACGCTGCGGGCATCATGTGCGTGCATATCCCGCAATTGCCGCAGCAATACCTCCGGCGTCAAAGGTCCGTTCCAGAGCCAGAAATAGCCCGGCCACCAGAGAGGATCCGGAGATCTAAACTTGTCGGTAGAAAATCGGATAACTGAGGAGCGATCTTTCACGATGCCTCCCGGTAGATTCGGTCCACCAGCTCCATAGTCTTCCCCGCATCGCCGAAATGGCTTTGCGTCCTGTATGTTATTACCATCAGCCCACTTCCCGACAGATTCAGTCCATCTTACACTTCTTGAATAGAGTTTAAAATTCTCCTGGCCCTGTTTTCCCAACTGAGATTCTTTGCCTGTCTTAGGCACTCCCTTGACAACTCCGAATATCGACTGAAATCAGAATATACAAGCTCAATTGCAGCCGCCCACTGTTCAGGTCTATTCTGAACCAAATAACCGTGTTTACTGTGGGTAATGATTTGTTTTATTCCATCTAATTCAGTGGCTAGAACAGGGAGTCCTGCTGATAGATATTCCAGAACCTTTAACGGACAGCTAACCCTATTCAAAAAAGTAGGGGCCAAGATAGCACAGCCCACATCGATCTGTCTTTTCAATAGCTCTATTTGGGCAGGATTCTGCCAGGGTGATATTTTAACTCTCCCAGATACATTAAATTTATTAACAATTCCCTTGATAGTGCTTATCTCCCCTTCATTCCTTCCCCCGACCAGAAGAAGTCTGATTCGCTTGCTGCGGACTATGCTAAGGGCTTCTATAAGAACATCAAGGGGATATTTTTTAAGATCGAATGAACCCAAATAACCCAATAAATAAGTAAATTCTTTCCTTGCAAAAGAAAATTTCACTGATTTTGTTCCACTTAAGGCACAAATGAAGTTTTGTTTAGGATAGTACTTTTGATAAATCTGTCTCTGCGGTTCTGAGACACAAATGATCCCGTCTATCTTGGGTAGGTATCTTTTTTCTATTTTTGAATAACGTTTCCTCTTCCTGACGTTATCCACATCATCTCGAATTGATAAATCAGTAAAGAAATCGTGGACCTCGAAGAAGACACTTATCTTCTTAAACTTCCTTAACAATAATGCCCACGGAAGAAAACTGAGACCCCGAACTATAAGAATATCCAACTTGCATTTAAACAGAAGGTTTAAAAACACATTGGCCTGCAAGATCAAATGTGAACCTAATAACCTCGGTGCCAAAACCAGAGAGATATTCAAGGGAACTTCAATCCCAAATCTTTCCTTTAAGATCCTTTTAATTTTAAAATTAGAATTCTTCCCAGATATTAACTGAATTGGATGGCCTATTTGATAAAAGCCCAGGGCATTGAAGGTAACAAAAGTTACAGATGGGCCACGCCCTGTCCAGTATCCTTGATGGAAATAGACAATCTTGTTATTCTTTCTCATCAAACAGCTCCTGGTAAGCGTCTACTAAAATGGTCTCCATCCTTTCCCAATTAAACTCATTTTCAAATGCAGCTCGGCTATTTGCGGAAAGAGTTCTGTATAACTCCCGATTTCGCTTCAGTTCTACAATTTTATCAGCGATGGCCTTTGCATCGGGTTCTGTAAAAGAATATCCGCATTTGTATCTACTTAGGATTCCATCTGTGGTAATATTGGTCAACGAAAGAATTGGCAACCCATATCGCAAGTAGTTAAAAAACTTGTTGCTGATTCCGAAACGCCCATTAGCCGACATCGCAAAAAATAGACCCAAATGGGCTTGAGATAAGTACTGAGCCACTTCAGAATAATCAAGCCAGCCAGTGATCGTAAATTTATCTTCAATTTTGTAGTCACGGGTCTTTCGGACGAAATATTCCCGTTCTTTGAGTGGAAGAGACCCGATTATAAGGCATTCAATATCCCGATCAGCAATATTTTTCATGATTTCTACGATTAACTTCAATCCTCGGTCAAAAAGCATCCTGCCTTCATGACAAATGAAAAATGGCTTATTGCCCTTGGGTTTCGCTGGAGATTTGAAGATCAATTTTGACTGGCAACTCATGATCTTAACGACTTGTCTTGCATTGAGTCCTTCGAAATAGGCTTTTACGAAATCACTAACGGCGATGATCAAATGCGATATTTCAACAATACCTTTTTCAAGCTTTATGTATTTTAAAAACTCCCTTTTTCTCTTGGGCAACTTGTCCCTTTTTTTGATTAAGAAAAACTCATGGAAATCGAACACAATCCTGTTAGAAGGTCGGACTTTTTTGAGTTCCAGTGAAACTTCCATTGAGATACCATCCTCATGGAAATGGTAGACATCGGCATCGATTTCAACCAGTTTTCTTAAGATGCGTCTTTTTGTAATAAAATCTCTTATACCGAATTGTTTGGGAAATCTTTTATTGTAATGATAAAACTGAAAGTTAACTCCTGAGTTTTCTAACGTTCTGTCTTTGTTCAACCGAATTTCTTTCTTGCGGCCTATAGTTTTTCTATCCAGGGATGGGGCGAGAATAGTGACTTCGAATCCGGCATTTACCAGCGAAACCGCCTCTTTGTAAAAGACACGTCCATCCAGGGGGCTGTGCTCAAAGATCAAGTGGCAGACCCTTTTCATCGGTCTATCCTTCTCCTATTTTCTGTGCGAAAAAGCAACAATAGCTGTTTTGAAGCTAGTCGCTGGTTTGTGTTTTTACAATCCTCCAGTTTCTATAACCTTCAGATAATATTGGAGGCACCCCTTTGCCATAATCTCAGCGGTGAAGTTCTCCATCACCCTTCTCCTGCACTGTTGAGGATCTATGGTATCAACCTTCTTAACCGCCTGCTTCAATTCTTCAAAGTCGTTGCAGAGGAAACCTACCTCAGGGGTGATGATCTCAGACATTGAGCCCCGTGGGGTGGTAATAACTGGAGTACCTGAGATCAAGGCCTCTATGGTCACTATCCCAAACGGTTCACTCCAACGAATGGGAAAAAGCAGTGCCCTCGCCCCTGCCAAAAGTTCGGCCTTCCTTCTTCCCCCTACCCTACCTATATATTTGACATTTCGGGAAAAAGACGGTCGCCATCCACCGGCGATTATCAGTTTAAATCCCATCTGTTTAGCCAGAGCGATTGCTATGTCTACCCCCTTTTTCCTCGTAATCCAGGAAAGGTAAAGGAAATAATCGTCTTTCTTTTCTCGATAAAGGTAATCTTTGGGGTCCAACCCGTTGTAAACAAAATGGGTCCCTTTGTGCCGACGAGCATGGTCTCTGCTTAAATACAAAATATTAGGGTATAATTGCCTACCGGACGAGTTATTCCCTGCTAATGTGTAAAGACTGGGTTTACTAACCGTACAGTTGGGTGTTTGCAGCAGATGCACAACTTCCACGCTGTCAGGGACCACAGGGTCAAGGTCTCTCTGGTTCCGATCGATTTCCACCACCTCTACTTTCTCACACTGGGTTCCCTTGCTTGCCAGCAGATAGACCTTGTGTCCCAGTTGGGTGAGGGCCTGAGCTAACCAGATGATACGCCTCTGTGTTCCTCCGTACTTTTTCACCGGCAGTTTGTAGTTACAGTGAAGTGCTATGGTCATAACTAAACCTCACTTGTAGAAATTTCCTAATTCGTGTCTGTCCAAAAACGCAGTTCTTGTCAGTTTTTGGATAAACACTAATTCCAGAAACAAAGGTGAAAAATGTTACCTCCACTGCCTAATAGATTTTCTTCCTTGCAATTCTCTCGAGGAAAACATATTTTGAGAGTATGAAAACTAAAGAAGCAGTGCTGCTGTACGAGAAAAAACGCTATCGCAAGATAGATCAAAAGCTTATCGACAGAAGTGAAGGAAAAATCGTAGGAAAAATCTTAGCTAGAATAGGTTCCCAGGCAGGCAGCCTGCTGGACATCCCCTGCGGTTACGGCAGATTCACTCCCATTTTTCTGGAGAGGAAACTGTACCTGGCCTGCTCTGATCTGTCTCCAGCTATGGTGGCAAGGTGTAAAGAAAGGGCAGCCGCTGAAGTTGGAGGCAAAAAGGGGAGCTTCGTTGTTTCCGACATTCAACATCTCCCTTTCAAAGATAATGCCTTCCACTGTGTTTTCACCTTTAGGTTGTTTCAGCACATACCCACCCAACAGCAGAGGCAGAATATCCTCTGCGAAATTTCCAGGGTAACACGAAAGTGGGCCATCGTCTCTTTTTACCGCAAGCGTATCATTCACGTACTGGAAAGAAAGCTCATCCGGCGGAAGACACCCATAAAAATGGTGGTCAAAGAGAGGTTCTCTAAGGAAGCAGCGGCTTGTAATTTAAGCTTAAGGGGACTATATTCTGTTGTTCCGCTCTTTCATGCCCAAGTGATAGCCCTGTTAGAGAAATCTACGCACTCTTCTCCGTAGTTTTTTCAGCCGCCTGTCGGCCTGGTAAAGCGCCACCCTGAGGCAGAGCAGTTTATACCAAAACCTTCTCCCCTTCTGTTTCCCCCAGTAGAGGTTAAACAAAAAAGAGCGGTCGGCGGGAGCAAGCTCCATTTTTGCAATATCTTCTATCTTCTGAAAGACAGGGAGTCGGGTTTTCACCCGGGCTCGGGTTAGATCTGTAAGATAGATTTGCTCATCTTTAATGAGAAAATTGGCCAAGGTGAGGTCTCGGTGAAGAAGTCCGCAATTGTGCATCTGTCTTACATATTCTGCCAAAATCGTTAAGATCCTTCTTCTTTCTTCTCCTTCCTCAGGACACAGTTGCAAGAACTCTCTCACGTTGTCCGTCTCTCCCAGAGATTCAGTGATAAAATAAGCCTTCTCTATCAGCCCTTCATTTCGTTGCTCAAAAGCACCGAGAGGACGAGGAGTGAGAAGGCCATTTTTAAGAAGATAAGTTGCTATCTCTAATGAACGGAGTGCCTTAGATTTAACAAAGGGACTTGCCCAGAAGTGAAGAAAGTTACGCCAGCCAAAATCCTTTATCACTACTCTGAGCCCAGAGGCAAGCGACACTTCAACCAAGAGATTGGGCGAATGTTTGAACACCCTCGTCGCGCTCCGTCGCAGAGGCTTACCACTTTCCAGCAGCTTCAATAGTCGAGGGTAATCGGGATCGCAAAGGCCCCTCCAACTTCCATATTTTATTACCAAATAGCGTCCTTTTTGTCTCAGGACCTTCAGTTCTAAAATTGATTTATTCAAAACTGCCCTATTGGGATTCAAGTAGAAATGTTGCTTGCGTTTATGCTGCTGCGTGCGCTACCTAATTAAAATATACTAAGGTGTTACACTAATTTGTCACCACAAAAATTCCGCAATTATGGGTTCTCTTTGATGGCCTGCTGGTAAATGTCAATCTAATCATAAGAATAGAGTTTGTCAAGCAGAAAAGAGCCCGTTGAATATCCTCTATTCTCTGAGCTAAATCGATTTTTCTCAGATTCTAACCTTGCTGAGAAAAGAGGAA
>JAUWEO010000189.1 GCA_030608245.1 Candidatus Latescibacterota bacterium | reverse complement strand
TGCCGGACCGGCGGTCACTGTTAAGGCAATTCGCCGACCAACCTGGGAAAACGTACCTCCCGGTCCTGATCTGATGGAGGCCATATATCCCCATTGTGTGTTGGTTTGGGATCCTGGCAATGAAGATCAAAGTGGCCACGTTGGAGGTGTTACCGCCAATAGTATCTATGCTAAAGGTTGCCAAGGTGTGGTAGTAGATGGGGGAATAAGAGATTCCTATCAGCATTTGCGCATCCCCGATTGGCGATGTTTTTGCCGGTATACCAGTCCCCTCGAACAGGGTTACCGGACAGCGCTTTTGGACGTCGAGAAACCCCTTTGCATGAGCGGCTCCTTAACTTATGTGGTGCAGGTGAACCCGGGCGATTTCATCTTCGGCGATCTCGACGGTGTCATCGTCATTCCCAAAGATGTCATCTGTGAGGTGTTGGCTAAAGCGGAAAATATAGCCGCCCGCGAGCAAGAAGGAGTAGAGAAAATCCGCAGCGGCACCGATGCTCGTAAAGTGCAAGAAGAATACCATATTGGATAGTGCAATCAAAAAACCAAAGGAAGGCGAAACGCACCTATTCTTCCAAGAAAGGGGATACATAAGTGAAGATCACGGATGTGAAGACGACCGTAATCAAGGGCAATTTCGAATGGACGCTTGTCCGTGTTCATACTGACGAGGGGATAACAGGCTTGGGTGAAGCCTACTGGGGTGCAGGGGTCAAGGAGACTATCCTGCATATGAAGGATATGCTGGTAGGACAAGATCCTACGGATGTTGAACGGATATATCAGGATATGTACCGGGCCTTTTTGGCGTGCGGATCGACCGGCGGCATTGCGGTCACTGCAATTAGCGGAATCGAGATTGCGCTGTGGGATATTGCTGGAAAGGCACTCAATGCACCGGTGTACAAACTGTTAGGTGGGAAGTTTCGCGATAAGATACGGGTCTACGCTGATTGTGGTTCCGATCCGGCCCGTCGACCAGAGGCCTATGCCAGGAAAGCACTGGAAGTCAGAGACCGCGGCTATACCGCAATGAAGTTTGACATCGATGGGGCATTTCCGGAACTCCCACAGAGGGACCGGTATAACCGCTGTCTCAGCGCTGCAGAGGTCGAACGTATGGCGGGTTTAGTGAAAGCAGTCAGGGAGGCTGTAGGCAACGAAGTGGATCTGGCCATTGATCTTCATTGGAGTTACAATACCGCAGACGCCATCAAAATTGCTCACAGACTGGAAGAATATGATTTGATGTGGCTGGAGGATCCGATACCACCGGAGAACGTTGATGCACTGGCCAAGGTGACTGCTGCCACCGGGACGCCGATCTGCACCGGAGAAAATCTGTACACTAAACACGGTTTTAGGGAAGTGATCGAAAAACAGGCAGCCGATATTTTGGAACCGGACATCCCTAAGGTGGGGGGATTAGCAGAGACGAAGAAGATTGCGGATATGGCTGAGAGTTACTATATCCCGGTAGCCCCACACAACGTGTCCAGCCCTGTTGGCACCATGGCAGCAGCCCATATGTGCGCCTCTATTCCCAACTTCTTGGCGTTGGAATTCCATTCCGCAGACGTGGCTTGGTGGAACGATTTGATCAAAACAGACAAACCCATGATTAATGAGGGATATATTCAGGTACCCGACGAGCCTGGCCTTGGTATAGAGCTCAACGAAGAAGTGATCAGCAAACACTTGAAAAAAGGGGAGACTTTCTACGCTTAGTTTGACCCGCTGCAACTGCTATTCAACCTGCTAAAATAAGCCAGGACGCAGATTTTCGCCGATAACCGCAGAAAATAATATCTATAATCTTGACAATCTGCGTTTATCTGCGTCCAACAAATGGAAATTCCCGGTATCAAGGTAGTCACACCTTAAACAGAAAATAGACCACATCCTCATCCTCAATCTGGTATTCTTTGCCTTCAGTGTGTACCAGGCCCCGGTGGTGGAGCTCTGCCATTGTTTTGTATTCCTCTAATTGCTCATATTTCACTACCTCAGCCCGAATAAAACCCCTCTCCATATCGGAGTGAACCTTGCCTGCTGCTTGGAGGGCCTTAGTGCCCTTAAGAATCTGCCAGGCCCTGAGCTTCTCGTTGGCTATGGTATAAAAGGTGATCAGGCCCAGAAGCCGGTAGCCAGCCAGAACTATCCGGTCAAGTCCCGACTGCTCAGAACCCAAATCCTCCAAGAATCCCTTCCTTTCTACCGGGGGCAACTCGGATATCTCTTCCTCGATTTCCACAGATATAGGAATTACATTCTCCGGGCCAACGCTCTCCTTCACAGCGCGCAAATACGGACTCTCCTCGTTACCAACCTCTTCCTCGCCGATATTGGCGATGTACATAGTGGGCTTCAATGTGAGCAGATTGTCAGCTCGAATCAATTCGACCTGTTCTTCCGTCAGCCCGAGGTCTTTTGCCGCTATTCCCTTTTCCAGCCCCTCTTTGATCTTGCTCAAAATCTCCAGCCTTTGCGTTTCCCGCTTGGGCTCAATCTTCACCAATTTGTTCTCCTTAGCGATCTGCTTTTCCACTGTCTCCAAATCTGCCAGAGCCAGCTCTGTATTCACCACCTCGATGTCCCTCTGAGGATCGATCGAGCCATCTACATGGGCCACATTCACATCTTCAAAGCAGCGCACCACATGGGCGATGGCATCCACCTGGTGGATGTAAGCCAGAAACTTGTTGCCTAAACCCTCACCTCTACTTGCTCCCTTGACCAACCCAGCGATATCTATGAACTGAATAGCGGTGGGGATGCACTCTTTGGGGCTCAGCAACTGATTCAATTGCCAGAGCCTCTCGTCTGGCAGTTCGGTTACGCCCACATTTTGGTCAGTGGTGCAGAAGGGATAATTAGAGGCCTCTGCGTCCGCCTGGGTGAGGGCATTGAACAGAGTGGTCTTGCCCACATTGGGCAAACCGATGATTCCAATAGAAAGCGGCAATTTCCTCAACTCCTCTGAGTTTGTTTTAATCAATACGTTCGGTAGATTGGTAACAACCGGGGTTTCACAAACAGGGTTTTCTCCCTGGAGATAATTACTGTACCGGGCTTAGCTCCCCGGGGCTTTCGCACATACTTTGCCAGGGTGCAGCTCACGGGGACAGTCTCTGCTCCTCGGGCCTTGCTCCAATAAGCGGCTAACGCAGCGCTCTCCACCAAGGTAGTCTTGTCCGGCTCGCTTTTTCTGTCCTTCCTTCTGAGAACCACGTGAGAACCGGGAGAGCCCTGGGCGTGGAACCATAGATCGTCCGGGCCGGCAAGTCTTAAGGTCAATATATCATTCTCTCGATCGGTTCTCCCTACCAATACCGTCCACCCCGTTGAGGTGAGATACCTCCGGGGGGCGATATTCTCCTTCTTCCCTTCTTTGTCTCTTTTCTTGCCCAGTATTTCGATTTTCAAATAGCCCTTTTGAGCCAGTTCATCCCTCACACCCAGCAGATCGGCATAGTCGGTCAGGCTCTCTGCCTGCTTACGGTAAACCTCAAGTTCCTCTGCTCTATTCTGCTCCTGGGTAAGACGCTGCTTGATAATGGTCTTTGCCTTGCTCAATTTCCTGTATCTCCGGAAATATTGGCGGGCATTTTCGATGGGGGAAAGCTCCGGGTCAAGAACGATGGAAACTTCCTGGCCCTGGGAATCATAGAAGTTGCTCAGTTTAACCTCTGCCTGCCCCTTCTTAATCTGGCTGAGATTGCCCGTCAAAAGCTCTCCCTTTATTTTAAGGCTCTCT
>JAUWEO010000065.1 GCA_030608245.1 Candidatus Latescibacterota bacterium | reverse complement strand
GACCTTCTTGCCAAGGTTAAGGCAGATATAGAATTGAGTTCGGCAAGGCTTTTCCGCAGCCCCCTGATCTTTATGTTTGGCGACAGCACATCCTTTCAACTCACTTCTGTTGAGAAGGAAAACCTGGGTAAATACCTCCACCAGGGTGGCTTCTTGTTTGCTGAAAGCCTGGGACGCACCCCCAGCATGAGTCCTTTCATTGTGCAAATGAAGAGCTATCTTAAGGAGATATTGGGCCAGAATACGAAGTTCTTCAAAATACCAAAAACTCATTCTATTTTTCACAGCTTTTACGATTTCGACGATGGTCCACCCTTGGCAAGCACTTTCAATTATCTGGAAGGGGTGGAATTAGACGGCAGGTTGGCTGTAATCCTGAGCTCTGTGGGCCTGAGCCAGACCTGGGATGGTGGAAAAGATTCTCGCAGCCTCCAATTCGGAGTTAATCTTCTCTTTTATGCACTGACCGAGAGCAAGGGGTTGGCTACCCAAGCCGAAAAACCAATGTGGCTCAGTAAAGGCGTAGCCTTCTACGAAAAGAGACAGATATTTCCCCCTCAGAGGGTCCCAGAACCAATACTCGACAGTTGGCTTGCTTTCATAGGAACTCCCACAGACAAACCGATAAATGACACAAACTTGCTTATCTCCGTGGATGGAAAAACTTGGAGACCGAGAGAAAGTGAAGAGTACAACGGCATCCTCATCCCCAATCTTCAACCTGGAGAACACCGGGTAAAGATCGAGTATACCCGACACCAAAAGGAACTAACTGTAGTAACTGAGGACGGTAAGGTATCCGTGGTCACCTTCGGATTTGATAGACTCTTCTTCCTGCAGAAGTTGAGGGTAAAAGTAGAGCCCCAACCGCTCACTCCCTCCTCGTGGAAAGCGCTGTATGCAAAGCTCAAACTGGTCGAGATTCCAGTGGAGGACAGATTACAGCAATAAGGGGCTATGTATGCTGCCCTACACGGTATCTGTGAGACCGGAGATAGTTGTGGAAGTGGCCTACAACGAGATACAGAAAAGCCCTCAATACCAGTCCGGTTTCGCCCTGAGATTTGCCCGTATCACCCGAATTAGAGAAGATAAGAGTGTAGAGCAGATCGACACTATTGAAAGGATCAGGGAACTCTACGAAAAGCAGTTTGGACACAAAGCCAGAAAATGAGAGCCGTCCCTTTGGGGAGGCAGAGGGAGAGAGTGGGCGAGGGAGAGAAGGGGAGAAAAAGCAGTTGGTAGAAGGGTGCTTTGTTGTCCGTAGTGCAGCCCCTTTATGGGGCGTAGTTTTGCGTCTCTCGAAAGCGCAAAGGAAAACATTATGAGAAAGCCAACGATCTCGGGGCTTTATCTGATCACAGATTCTAATCTTTGTCAAGGACAACCGCTGGTAGAGGTGGTCGAGTTGGCCATTCAGGGAGGAGCCAGAGTGATCCAATACCGGGAGAAATACCTGCCGGAGAAAGAGATGATTAAGGAGGGAAGAAGGCTTCGTAGAGTAACCCAAAAGTATGGTGTGCCCCTAATCGTCAACGACAACCTGCGGGTGGCAGAGGCAGTGGGTGCCGACGGGATCCATCTGGGCCAAAAAGACACTCCCCTGTCCCAGGCCAGACAAACATTGGGAACTGGAAAGATCATCGGCATCTCAGTAAGCAATCTTAAACAGGCGATTCAGGCCTACCAGGAAGGAGCTGACTACCTGGGGGCAGGGCCAGTTTATCTGAACAAAACCGTCACCGCAGTGAAGCCAGACGTGACAGAGGCTACTGGTCTGGAGCTAATCTCTCAGGTTAAGAAAGTGGTCAAAATACCGGTCGTGGCCATCGGGGGGATAAACAGGGAAAACGCCGTCCAGGTGCTCAGAGCCGGGGCAGACGGGATAGCCGTAGTCTGGGCGGTGTTCGCCTCCCCTGACCCCCAAAAAGCGGCCGAAGAGCTGACAACAATATGCAAACAAGAGAGTAAGCAGAAATGAAAAGGGCACTGACCATCGCTGGCTCAGACCCCTGCGGAGGGGCAGGTATTCAGGCAGACCTAAAAACACTTTGGAGATTCGGGGTCTATGGGCTTTCTGTTATCACCTCGGTAACCGCCCAGAATACTGTCGGGGTCTGGGCAATCCATCCTCTCCCGGCTCGATTCGTTGCTCGCCAGATAGACACAATCCTCTCAGATATAGAGCTTCAGGCTGTCAAGACGGGTATGCTCCACCGTCGTTCTATTGTGAAGGTAGTCGGCCAGTGTCTGAAGAGATACAAAGTTCAAAATCTGGTAGTAGACCCGGTAATAACTGCCACCAGCGGCGCCACTCTTCTTGAACCCCAGGCGGTAGAACTGCTGAAGACAGAATTGATCCCCTTAGCTAAGGTGGTGACTCCCAATCTCTTTGAAGCCCAGATCTTAGCAGGCACAAAACCGGTAGAGACCTTAGACGGGATGAAAAGAGCAGCGGAAAACCTCTGGGAACTGGGACCAGAATTTGTCTTAGTTAAGGGAGGCCACCTGGAGGATCAGGCGGTGGATATCCTGTTTGACGGAAACAGATTCAGGGAGTTCAGGGCGGAAAAGGTCTCCCTAGGGATTCACGGCACAGGATGCGTTTTCTCTGCCGCCATAACTGCTGGCTTGTCCCAAGGATGGGATGTTCCAAAGGCAGTGGAGAAAGCCAAGGAGTTCATCACCCAGGCTATCGGTTCTTCTATCAAGCTGGGAAAGGGGCAACGGGTCACCAACATCAATGCCCAATCAGCTCTCCGACGGTGATGGTTGTGCCTTTGGAGCAAGTCCCAACGTCTCCCTGACCTTTACCTCGATCTGGGCAGCGATCTTTGGATTCTCTTTCAGAAATATCTTGGTATTCTCACGCCCCTGTCCCAGTCTCTCTTTTTCGTAAGCGAACCAGGTGCCGCTTTTCTGAACGATGTCATGTTCAACGGCTATATCCAGTAAATCGCCCTCTTTAGAGATTCCCTCTCCGTAGATAATATCAAATTCCGCCATTCTAAAAGGTGGTGCCATCTTGTTTTTTACCGTCTTCACCCTGGTTCTATTACCCAACACTTGGTCTCCACTCTTGATAGCTCCAATGCGTCTGATATCCAGCCGCACAGATGAATAGAACTTTAGGGCCCGCCCGCCTGTGGTGGTTTCGGGATTGCCAAACTGAAGTCCCCCGATCTTCATCCGAATCTGATTGGTGAAGATTACAGAAGTACGCGACTTATCTATAGAGCCACAGAGCTTCCTCAGTGCCTGGGACATCAATCGTGCCTGTAGTCCCATATGGGAGTCTCCCATTTCCCCTTCTAACTCCGCTCTGGGCACCAATGCAGCCACCGAGTCGATGGCGATCACATCCAATGCCCCGCTGCGAACCAGTGTGTCGGTGATCTCCAGCGCTTCTTCGCCATAGTTGGGCTGGGAGATAAGCAGGTTGTCCACATCTACGCCCAATTTTTTGGCATAGATTGGATCCAGGGCGTGTTCGGCGTCAATGAAGGCGGCGAGGCCGTCTTTTTTCTGTGCCTCGGCAATTATGTGAAGCACTAAGGTGGTTTTGCCCGATGCCTCTGGGCCGAATATCTCGATCACCCTACCTCTGGGGACTCCCCCAATGCCTAAGGCGGCATCCAGGGTAAGCGACCCAGTGGAGATGGTTTCAGCCTTCACCCGAAATCGCTCGTCCCCCAACCTCATTATAGATCCAGTGCCAAACTGCTTTTCTATCTGCGACACCGCCAGTTCCGCCGCTTTCAGCTTCTCCTCATTGGCCATTTTTGTCACTCTCCTTTTCCAAATAATTTGTGATTTTTAGTGATATTCGAAAAACATCGAATGAACACCGAAGCAACAAACGAGAATTGGTTACTGGTCACTGGTTTACTGGTTTGACAACTACCAATCATCAGCTACAGTATTCAGTCCCTTTCGGTGTTTTTCAGTGTTCGATTCTTTAGTCTTGGGCTAACCAAGCCGGCAAATCCCCAGAGGAGTGTAGACTGCCCCGGTGGGCCTCAGATCACTCCGCACCACCACGACCTGTTCCACCTCTATCTTTTCGGACTCGAATTCTGTCTTCTCCAGTTTTGAAACAAGCCCACCGATGCCCCTCTGGGACTTCACCCTTCCGATGGTTAGATGGGGTGAAAATTCGCGCTCTTCTCGAGGGAAGCCACGCTGAAACAGCCTTTCTTCTAATTCTCTTTGGATTTTTCCCAGACTATCTGTCCCTCGTTCTATTCCAATCCACACAACTCGAGGGCGTTTCAAGTTAGGAAAAACTCCCAATCCGGAAAAGCAGAGGATGAATGGTTTTTTTCCTTGAACCGCCTCTTGGGTTGCCTCTACCACATCGTCAATACGGGTCGCCTGGACATCTCCCAGGAATTTCAGCGTCAAGTGGAGGTTCTCAGGTTTAACCCAACCTACCTTTGCCCCCTCTTTTCGCAGGGGCTGCTCCAGTCGGAATATCTGTTCTCTCACCAAATCGGTGAGCTCCACGGCAATGAATGTGCGGATGAGATCCGCCATGCAAATTATTCCTTAAAGTATTAGTTAACTGAAAGTTAATAGCAGTCAATCAATTGTCCGTCCACCACTGTCACCACTGCCCGTCCTCTCAATTTCCAGCCCTGAAAGGGTGAGTTTCGGGATTTAGATTTGAACTTGCTGATCTCTACTTTCCATTCCAGTTCGGGGTCGACAATGGTGAGATTGGCTTTCTGCCCTACTTCTATTTCTCCTCCCTCAATCCCCAAGATCCTTGCCGGATTGGTTGACATCAGGGTCACTGCCTCTGATAATGAGATGATCCCCGGGGCTACTAAATGGGTTAGGACAAGTCCCAGGGCAGTTTCCAGTCCGATGATGCCGAATGGAGCTTGCGAGAAGGGGGCAGCCTTCTCCCCGATTGTGTGGGGAGCGTGATCTGAGGCTATTACATCGATGGTTCCGTCTGCCAGGCCTTCTTTGATAGCCGCCACATCTTCTGGGGTGCGCAAGGGAGGATTCATCTTGGCGTTTGTCCCCGACACCCGCACTTGTTCCTCGGTTAGGGTGAAATAGTGCGGAGCAGTCTCCGCAGTTATCTTTGCTCCTCTTCGTTTGGCCTGGCGGATTAATTCCACCACCCCGGCGGTACTTATGTGGGCGATGTGAAGTCTGGCTCCCACATATTTAGCTAAGGCGATATCCCGGGCCACGCCGATATATTCCGCAACCACAGGGACGCCTTTGAGTCCCAGAGCAGCAGAGACCTGGCCTTCGTTCATCTGACCGCCCTGGGTCAGTGTTTTCTCCTCGGCATGCGAGATGATCAGGGCATCCAGTTGCTTTGCCATCTTTAAAGCGGAGAGCATCAGTTGGGGATTGCCTACTGGATCACCGTCATCGGAGAAGGCAACGGCGCCGGCCTCCAGAAGTCGGGATATATCGGAAAGCTCTTCTCCCCTCCGCCCCTTAGTGATGGCAGCAATAGGATAAACTCTCGTCTTGGCCTTCCGGCCCTGGGAGATTATCCATCTCACAAGTTCGGGGCTATCCACAGGAGGCCGAGTATTGGGCATACAGGCTAAGGCGGTGAACCCTCCGGCGGTGGCTGCTTCACACCCCGACAGGATTGTCTCTTTGGCCTCTCCACCGGGCTGGCGCAGGTGCACATGCATATCTATCAGCCCGGGGAAAACGACCTTCCCCCCCGCTTCGATCACCCTGATGTTTTCCAGATTTCGGGGCCTGGGTTCTTCAACCCTGCTTATTTCTCCCTCTTCGATCAGGATATCTGACACCCGATCCACAAGGTTGGCGGGGTCAATTACCCTGGCTCCCCTGATCAATAACCTTCTGTTGCCCATCTTGTTTTGAGCCCGTCTCCGGAAAATTGAACACTGAAAAACACCGAAAGGCACTGAAACTATATTAGATTATTTTTCCGGCTGTTTCGGTGTTCATTCGGTGTTTTCCGAATCTGGGTTTACCCCAGCAAGACCATCTTTAGAAGCGCCATCCTGATGTAAAGGCCGTTTTTGGCCTGGCGGAAATAGGCGGCCCGGGGGTCGGCATCTACTTCCGGTCTGATTTCATCCACTCGGGGCAGGGGGTGCATGATGATAGCGTCTTTTCTCATAATATCCAATATACTTTTGTCTATTATGTACTGGCCTCTGGCTTTTTCGTAATCCTCTGTCCTATCGCCGAATCGCTCTTTCTGGATGCGAGTTTGGTAGATTACATCCACCTTAGGAGCTACCGCCTTGAGGTCGCTCTCTTCAGCGAAGCTGACATTGTGTTCCCTCAGATAGTCCTTGATGTCCTCTTTCATCTTCACCACTTCTGGGGCCACAAAGTAGATTTTCACATCATTGTATTTGGCCAAAAGATAACAGAGGGAGCGCACCGTTCGCCCATTGGCCAGATCTCCCACCATAGCGATGGCCAGCCCCACCAAATGGCCTATCTCCTTCTCTACGGTGTAAAGATCCAGCAGAGACTGGGTGGGGTGCTGACCTGGACCGTCGCCAGCGTTAATTATGGGAACAATGGAGACACTGGCTGCCCTCTCGGCGGCACCGCTTTCGTAGTGGCGTAACACAATCACATCGGCGTAACTGTCCACTATCCGCACAGTATCTTCTAAGGCTTCTCCCTTGGCAGCAGAGGAGAATTCTCTGGCGTTTTCGGTAGTTATCACTTCCCCACCCAGCTTTCGCATAGCCGACTCGAAGGAAAGCCGTGTTCTGGTCGACGGCTCATAAAAAACAGTGGCCATTATCTTGCGCTGCAATATATCAGAGCCACCCTGTTTCACTATCTTCTCCATCTCTTTGGCGGTGGAGAAAACCTCCGCCAGTATGTCCCGGTTGAATTGCTGGGCTCGGATGATATGAGAGAGTCTCATTTTGCCTCCTTTCTCAGATAAGGATTGAACCCTCGATCTTGAATTCTTGTGTCAAGTTCTTGCGCCAAAAAAACAAATTGTGCTGGGTTAAGATTCGAAATCTGAAGTACGAAATTCGAAACAATATCGAAATTTCGATACTCGAATTTCGGATTTCCTCACTGGCTTCGTACCTCGCTGGCCTGTGGCAGAGCAGAGCTTAGCTATCTGAAAGTGCCCGGGCGAGAAACCCTCTGTCCGGATAATTCTGTCTTCCGGGTGCGGTCAAGCTGAGGGCGGCGGCTTTGTTCGCCAGGAAGGCACAGACCTCCAGGGGCTTTTCTAATAGTAATCCAGCCAAGAATCCGGCGTCGAATACATCTCCAGCCCCTGTCTTGTCCACCACCTCTGTTTGCTCTGCCGGGGTCTGGATCTCCTGTTCTCTGGAGAGGATATAGGAGCCCTGTTCCGCCAATTTACACGTTACCACTTCTGGGCCGTATTCCAGCAGCTTTCGGCAGCCGGTTCTATGGTGCTCTCCCGTCAGAAGTTCAACCTCTTTTGCAGTTAGAAAAACCACGAAACTGCGCCTCAGAAACGGCAAAAGCTGTTCGATACCCCTCCGGGCATAAAATTCCCCTGGATCGAAACTGACCTTCAATCCAGGGGGAATATCTTCAACCACCCTCCGTTGAACACAAAAGGGAGTATCTCCGGCAAAAGAACTTAGGTGAAGAAAGCGGGTGTTGGCAATGTATTTCATATCCAGTTCGTTGTAAGCCAGGCAGTCATTGCTGTGGGGAAATATCAACAATGCCCTTTCACCGCTTTCGCTCAATAAGGAGATACACACGCCTGTTTGTTTCCCCTTTCGAACCTTACTGGTGTCAACTCCTTTCAAACTCCTGATAAGGAAATTCCCCTCAGGATCATTACCTATTTTCCCCACACACCCAGTATCAAAACCCATTCGGGAAAGAGCAACTATAGTATTAGCAGCAGAGCCACCGCCGCTTCTACCCTCAATTACGCCTACTTTCTCCACCAATTGCAGAATGGACTCAAGTCGCTCAGTATCTCCTAGAATCTCTATCCCAGGTTGAATCTCTCCTGGAAAGAAATTCTCTGGCACACGGTAGATTAAGTCGAGATTTAACGCCCCTAAGCCTACAACATCTTTCATCCCCACTCCGCAATTAGAGGAGCCATAGATCAATCAGGACGCAGATTTTCGCCGATGACCGCAGAAAATAATATCTGTAATCTTGATAATCTGCGCTTATCTGCGTCCAATAAATGGAAATTCCTATGCTGTCAAGTTAGCAGTACAGAGAATATCGAGGGCAGAAGCCCTCTCTCACAACGTCGCCTTGTCAGTGTGCTCGATTAAATATACCCCTACGGATACTGATTGTCAAGGATTTTCTCTGCCTGTAGGGATGGTCTATTTCTCTTTGAGCAGGGAAGCTGCATCTCTGTCTAAGTAGAGAAATGCGTTTGGATGTTCTCTCAATACGGAGGCCGGATGCCGGGGAGAAATCTCCTCCTCCAGGCAGTCTCTCACAGCCTGTGCCTTTCTCCTGTCCGGAACGGTGCAGACAATAGCCTTCGACTTCATAATTTGCCTTATGGACATAGAAATGGCTTGCTTAGGCACATCTTCGAGGCCGGCAAACCACCCTTCTCCTAATTGTTGCCGACGACAAGCTTGATCCAA
>JAUWEO010000208.1 GCA_030608245.1 Candidatus Latescibacterota bacterium | reverse complement strand
ATTCATTGAAAAGGGTGCGTAAAAGATTTATCTAATCTTGACTTTTCAATCAAAATCAATTATGTTTACACTCAGTAAATATGACAGATAACTGAAAGATAAGAACATTAATTAAAAGGATATAGCAACGGGTAGTCTGATGCCAGACAGAATAAGGGTATTGCCAGAAAATCTGGTCAACAAGATCGCTGCCGGAGAAGTGGTCGAACGCCCAGCCTCGGTGGTGAAGGAGTTAGTGGAGAACTCCATTGACGCAGGTGCTACCCGAATCACCGTCGAGGTCAAGGCCGCTGGAAATAGTCTAATTAGGGTGGCAGACAACGGCACAGGGATCTCCAGCGAAGGTGCCGTCCTGGCCCTGAAACGCCACGCCACCAGCAAACTCCAAGACGATTCCAATCTGACGGATATTCTCACGCTTGGCTTCCGTGGGGAGGCATTGCCCAGCATCGCCTCTGTCTCCCAATTGGCCCTGGAAACCCACCAGGCAGAAGATGAGACCGGGACCAAAGTGGTGGCTGAAGCCGGAGCAATAAAGGATGTGTCTGCTGTGGGAAGAGATACGGGCACCACTGTCACAGTGCGAAACCTCTTTTTCAACACCCCTGCCCGAAGAAAGTTCTTAAAGGCCGACAGTACCGAAATGCGACATATTACTACTGTTGTCAGCAACTTGGCCCTGGCTTATCCCGAAATAAGCTTTCGGCTGCTTCACGAACAGCGGGAGCTTTTGCATTTGGACCGTCACGATTCCTACAGAGCAAGGGCAGAGGGAATCTTTGGAAAGACCCTGTTAGAGCAGACTGTGCCTCTTCTTTTCCGATCAGAAGGCACGGGTATCGAGGGTTTTTTGGGGAAGCCGGAAATAGCTAAGACATCCAGGGCTCACCAGCTTTTCTTCGTCAATGGGCGGCCAATCACCTCCCGGACACTAACCCATGCAGTAATCGCTGGTTATGGTACTCTTTTACCCAAAGGTGCCCGCCCCTTCTTCTTGATCTTCTTGCATCTCGACCCCCAGATGATTGATGTTAATGTTCATCCTACTAAAAAGGAAGTGCGTTTTTCTAAAGAGAGATTCCTACACGATCAACTGTTTCATGCGGGTAGGCGTTCCTTACATACCGGGGAGATAATCCCGGAGATGCAATTGGAGGAGGCAGCAGGGCTACAACGACTGAAGCGGGCAGCTCAGCAGACCAGTTTTTCCTTTTCCCAGGCGGAGTTTGCCCAAGTCAAGGTTGTTAGAGAACCTGCCGGACAGGAAATAGCAGAGCGGCAACCGTCGGTCTCGATGTGGCAGCTTCACCAGAAGTATATCCTGGCTCATATCAAGAACGGACTGATTGCAGTGGACCAGCATGCCGCTGCCGAACGGGTTATCTACGAAGAAGTCATGGGAAACCTGGCAGGCAAACCAGGCACAGCCCAACAGCTTCTCTTTCCCTTGGTTCTGGAGCTCACCCCTCCTCAACTTCAGGTTATGGAAGATGTAGCACCCCTGTTAGAGCTGATGGGATTTGGTATCCGGGAGTTCGGCCCTGGCACCGTAGTAGTGGACGCTATTCCTGCCGGGCTGAAACATTGGGGACGGGGAGAAGCCCTGGTAGAAATAATAGATGAGGTGCTCGACTCGGGGGGGGTGTCTTTCGGGCTAAAACAGAGATTGGCCACCTCGTACGCCTGCAAGGCAGCTATCAAAGCCGGGGATAAACTCTCACCAGAGGAGATGCAGGTTCTGGTCGACCGGCTTTTCGCCACTAAAGAGCCTTTCACCTGCCCTCACGGCAGACCCACTTTGATAAAGATACCCTTAGAGGAATTTGACCAGCGATTCGGAAGGTAATTTTTCTTTATCGTTTTCAGAGGCTTCCTTACAAAAAGGAAATGCCTCCATTTTTATATTGACATCTTCCTATTTATGTTTTATTTTATAAAGTTTGGGAACCAGAGGAGAATGCTATGTCCTATCTGCTGGGAATCGATGTCGGTACTACCGGAACAAAGACAATTCTTATCGATACTGAGGGAAATCCAGTATCAAGTTCTACCGTTGAATATCCACTTTCCACGCCTTCCCCCAACTGGGCTGAACAAGAGCCTGCTGACTGGTGGCAGGCGACGGTGGAATCTGTCCGGAAGGTGTTGAACGAGTCGGACATCAATGCGGAGGCAATTGCAGGAATTGGACTTTCAGGTCAGATGCACAGCTCTGTGTTCCTTGATCAACACAATAAGGTCCTGCGTCCCTCTATACTCTGGTGCGATACCCGTACCAAGCAGCAGTGCCAGTGGATAGTGGAAAAGATAGGAGTAGAAGGGCTTCGGAAATATGTCTCCAATTTCGCCTTTGAGGGGTTCACCGCCCCCAAAATCATCTGGCTGCGAGAGAACGAGCCGGAAACCTATGCCCAAGTGGAGACAGTGATTCTTCCCAAGGACTACATTCGATTCAGACTCACCGGAGAGTTGGCCACCGAGGTCTCTGATGCGGCTGGCACTCTGTTGTTCGATGTGAAAAATCGAAGCTGGTCAGCCCAAATGTTACAACAGCTTCAGATCCCTTCTTCTTGGTTACCTGATGTCTATGAATCTACCGACATCTGCGGCCGCATTTCCGACGACGCTGCCAAACTCACAGGCCTGAGGATTGGCACCCCTGTGGTAGGCGGAGGGGCTGATAACACCTGTGGGGCAGTGGGAAGTGGGATCGTCAAACCGGGACGGATGCTCTCCAGTATTGGCACCTCAGGGGTGATATTCGCCCATACTGACAGCGTCAAGGTCGATCCCCGGATGCGGGTGCACAGTTTCTGTCACAGTGTGCCTCATAAGTGGTATCTGATGGGAGTAGTGCTTTCCGCTGGCGGATCTTTCCGCTGGTTCCGTGACACCATAGGCGGATTGGAAGCAAAAACAGAGGAGCTCTCTGGCGTAAACTCTTACGACATCTTAACTCGAGAGGCAGAAGGGATCAAACCGGGCAGCGAGGGTTTACTCTTTCTGCCCTATCTGATGGGCGAGAGGACGCCCCACCGGGATGCCCAAGCCAAGGGGGTATGGTTTGGCATTACCAGTCGGCACCGCCGTGGCCACTTAGTCAGGTCAGTGTTAGAGGGCATCACCTTTGCTATGCGGGACTCAATGGAGATAATCCGCGGCTTAGAAGTGGAAGTGAAAGAGATCCGTGCCACAGGTGGAGGTGCCCGCAGCCAGCTTTGGTGTCAGCTCCAGGCCGACATCTACGGCGCCCCGGTGGTCACCGTTAACACCTCACGAGAAGGACCCGCATTTGGGGCAGCCCTTATGGCCGGCGTGGGAACCGGAGTGTGGACAGATTTGGTTGAGGCCACAGACCAAACC
>JAUWEO010000123.1 GCA_030608245.1 Candidatus Latescibacterota bacterium | reverse complement strand
TTTTTTTCGCAGGTCTCCGGCATCTCGAATCACCGACTCTCCTCTGGCCTGAGTAGCTGCCGCAGCGAGCACCGGGATCTCATCGATCAGGGCAGGGATCATTTTCCCCTCTACTTTCACCGCCTCTAAGGGAGAGAAATTGACCTCGAGATCTCCCACTGGTTCACCCCCCTGCTCTCTCTGGTTTTCCACCCGGATGTCAGCTCCCATCTGTGTGAGTACCTCCAATAGGCCGCAGCGGGTAGAATTCAGCCCCACATCCTTCATCACTACCTGGGAACCGGGCATAATGGTGGCGGCCACAACAAAGAATGCTGCCGAAGAGGCATCCCCAGGGATGGAGAGATTCTGTCCAAGGAGTTTGGGGTTTCCCTTTACGCTGATCTGGAAGCCCTGTTTAGTGCTCTGTCTCTCAATCTCAGCACCGCCTGCCTCGAGCATTCTCTCGCTGTGGTCTCTGGATTGAGATGTCTCCACTACCGTTGTCTTCCCGTCGGCGTATAGTCCAGCTAATAGGATGGCGGATTTGACCTGAGCGCTGGGGATAGGGGTGCGATAGCAGATAGGGCTAAGCTGGCGGCCTTTGATCTTGAGGGGAGGATACTGGTCGCTGTCTCCAGAGATTTCCGCCCCCATTAGGCTTAACGGCTCGATGATCCGTTTCATCGGACGGCGGTTGAGATATTGGTCGCCGGCCAGCACCGATTCGAACGGCTGTCCCGACAGTATGCCCGCAAGAAGGCGCATCAGTGTTCCGGAGTTTCCGGCATAAAGCTCCGCTGGGGCCTTTCTTAGCCCTAAGAGTCCCCCGCCATAGATTTGCAGCTTATTACCTTGAAGGCCAATCTCTACACCTAATTGTCTCATTGTTTCTATGGTGCGATTGCAGTCTTCACCAGGGCAGTAGTTTTCAATTTCACTGATTCCCTTAGAGATAGAGCCGATAAGTGTCGCTCGGTGGGAGATGGATTTATCCCCGGGCAGGGTGACCTCACCGCGGAGCGATTTTGCAGGAGCAACTATTTGTTTCATAAGTTAATAACATTCTCTTGTAGGGGCAGATCCTTCGGGCTTGAGCCCTCCGGGGCGAAGCCTATGTGTCTGCCCAAATTCGGGCGCACACGCAGGTGCGCCCCTACCACAAACCCGCATGGACGTTCAGAGAGCACGCATTTTCCGGATGAGCTTTTCTTCAATTATTTCAGTGTTCATTCGGTATCTCTCCGAATCTGGGGTAGAATCTCGCCGCCGCGTCTTAACACGGCCACCTGGGCATCTCTCCCCAGCAGGGCAAAGGCTTTCTGCAGGGCTTCTTTGACTGTCTGGGCATAAAGCAGTCCTAACTTCTCAGTCTCCTGGGGAGAAACTCCAGGGGAGACTAAGATGGTGCGCGCTTTGCTCCTAACCAGCTTTCCCACCCGTGCTAAGTGGGCCGCTACCGTAAGGGCCCTTATCTGTCCTTTGTTAAACCGCTCCCAGGCCTGTTCAGGGGTGAGATAACCGTGGGCCAGGAAATCGGGCTGTTCAGGTGCCACTCCTTCAGGGCAGGGGGTTACCAGGATTACCACTCCACCTTCTCTAACGGCTGTTGCGGCAGCATAGAGTCCCTTTGCCGCTTGCCACAGATTAGAATCCGCCGGATAGGAGTCTGTGAGAACGATATCTGCCAATCGGGGGACGGTCACCCCAAACAGCTCGGTTGCTATCTGGCATCCCTTTCGGTGGGCTTCCACCGGATCGCCGACCACCAGGGCGGCAATCCCGCCGTTGCTGCTGGGAACTGTGTTGACGATCAGATCAAGGCCCGCCTTTTCGGCTACAGCATCGATCTGAGTCCTCACCGGATTGTCTCTGACGCCTAAGATCTGGGACTGGTCATATTGGACAGAAAGCCAGTGAGTCCAGCCGGTTATGGCCTCACCGCAGACCCCCGGCTGAACGATCTTCCCGCCGCCGCTGAAACCTACTACCCCGTGGGGAACAATCTGGCCAATGCCAATGAGCAAGTCCGCTTCCACGGCTTTTCTGTTGACCAGCACCTCGGTGCCATCTTCGCTGTGGCCAAGGCTGACCAGGCTCTCGGGATCATAGCTATTGTGGTCTGAAACCTCAAAATGTTCAAGGAGATGCTGGCCGAACTTCTTCAGTTTCTCTGTGTCAGTCATCGGCCGGTGGGTGCCAGAGCCCACTACGATGCTTATCTTCTCCCTGCTGACTCTGCCCTCCCCTAGTCTCTCCAACAACAGAGGCAGGATTTTGGCTACAGGTGTGGGACGGGTGTGGTCGTCGGAGATGATGACGATCTTCATCCCCGGCCCGACAATCTGTTCTACAGGGGGGAAGCCGATAGGATGAGAGAGGCCTTCGCTGACAATCCCATCCTCGTTTTGAGGCAGAGCGCAGTCTTTTGGGGGTTCGAAGATACCCAACAGATTGGCGTCGGGGACTTCAACTCCCTCTATCATTCTGTAAGGGAAGTCTATCTTCATAGGGATACAACCACACACAAATCTGTCAGACGAAACATTGATCCATTCGTAAAAAGTGTGAAATCTAACGCAGAGACGCAAAGTCGCAGAGGAAAAGCAAAAGAGATAATTATGTGATTATTAAATAATATCTTTTCTCTTTGCGTCTTTGCGTCTTTGCGTTGAAATTTGGACATAAGCCCAGGTCATTTGCTCTCTCTGCTGACCTCAAGTGGAACAGAGTAGCTTCCAGAGAGGACGAAATCGGTTCCGATCTGCTTTTTTGCAATGACCGTGCCGGCAACAGAACCGATCTGGCCTGTCTGCTTTGAGGATTCCATAACCGCCAGGATCGACGCTGGCAGGGATGGCATCTCTCTGGCCTCGACGGTCAGTCCCTTTTCCGGGCCGAAAAGCTGCACGATTAAGGTGTTGTTCTTCTCCTCACTGCTCAGGATCTGGAGCAGGTGAGTCAAATTCTTGGGCAGATATTTATCTGGAGCGCGTTTCTGCTCCCAGGCTTTATGGGTCTGGGCGTCGCCTACCCAGAGTAGGATTTTCCCCTCAGGCACATCTTCCGGGATTTTCAAAGAAATTTTCCGAGAGAAACACTGGCCAAGGTACTGTTCCAGCGTGACCGTTGCCTGGACTTCTTCCCCCGGCCTGACAGTTTTTTTGTCCACCCGCACCCCGTTGATCCAGGCGGATCTTATCCTCTCCTGGACTTCAATATCAAACCTCACATCCTCAATTCTCACCTTTTTGAACGGATTCTGGACTATAGCGTAAAGCGGAGAGAGTAGACGGAGACAGGTGTGGTAAACGGCTTGATGACCGGAATAGAGATTTTGCAGCCGAAGATCAGGATAACCCTGTATCTGGATGGATAATTGCGACTTAATGGTGGCGTCACCATACAGTTTCTCGGCGACCAAAACTGTGTTAAAGAGGCTGTAGAGAGCGAAGTAAGGGCACAGCTCACGGTCTCTGATGACCTGAAACTGGTATTTCTCTTTTTCGGAGGCAGAGCCGATCTGTACTTCCACCGGAAGCATATCGGGCATCTGGCCTATGATCCCGGCAACAGCAGGGTAGCGATCCTGCTGGATGGTCCCCAGAATCTGAGTCGCCGCCCCCAATTTGAAGGATAAGGCTTGAGAGGGCATAACATCGTGGATGTAAACCCCGGTCATAGGGAAACTGACGGAGCCGGAGAGGAACATCCGATGTCCGAAGGCGACCACCTGATTGCCCCGACGATAGGTGAGGGTGCCAATGTTGGTGGCGCTCAGATCGCCGCCGACCAATTGTACCCCTAACGGAGAACCTGGCTCAAGGGTGAGATCATCCGGCTGTTGCGCAGTGGTCCCGCCCCCTTGCAGGGGAATAAGTCCCCATTCAGCCAGTTGGGGGCTCATCCGTTCGATAACCTCAGAGTCAAAACCGCTTAACACTAAGGGTGTAGCAATGGGTTTCAGCGTTGCCCCCTGGAGCCCTTCTACCTGAGGATTGGCCAGAGCGATCTCTTTGGGTACCCGAATGGCTGTTTGGGAAGAGGTCAAAGGATAAACCTGCTGGGGAAGGGAGCCCATCTCTTCCTGCCGGTTGTCTCTCATCACATTTAGCATTTCGGCTATGGGGGTGATGCCGGCGATAGGCTCTTTGGCAAAAGGCCAGGTGTAGGCCACCGCACCGATCAATTTCCCTTCTACATAAACTGGACTTCCGCTCATCCCAGCGATGACCTGACCTGTTCTGGCCAGTGCTCCTCCGGGCTTTCCGGAGAGTTTGGCTAAGATGAGGTCACTTTTGGCGTTCCAGTTTCTCAGCACCCCCAAGATCTCCACATCGAACTCCTCGATTCGGGTGCCCTGGAAGACTGTCTTTCCCATTCCCTTCATTCCACGTTGAAGTTGCTCTACCGGCATAATGGGAATCTCTGCCGAGTGGAGTGCGGAGGAAACCAGCAACAGCAGAGTAGTTAAACAGGCCAGAAATGTACGCAAGGATAGCCTCCTTCCTGTTTTATCAGGTGAAAAAGCGGAACATCAGCAAAAGGTAGAGACAATAGAAACCAAACAGGATAGCTCCTTCCCAGCGGTAGATTTTCCGTCCAGTGGTACTGAACAGCACACACAGGCCCATAAGCAGGAGCATAAAGGGGAAATCAAGCACCTGGGTTTGCCTTTGAATGGAAAGGGAGCGGACAAGGCTAGAGGCTCCTAAAACCCAGAACATATCCAACACATTAGCTCCTATGACATTGCCCACGCCCAGATCCCCATGCCCTTTGGCTATCGCCGTCAGGGAGGTGAGATACTCCGGCAGAGAGGTCCCCACGGAGACTAAGGTGAGGGCGATAATCAACTCAGGCACTCCCAGCCAACGGGCTATTACTGCGGCATTCTGCACTAACAGGACGCTGCCCAGACCCACCCCAATCCCACCGATACAGAATCGCTGAATTGCAGAAGACTTCTGCCAGGAGAACCGCTCTTCAGCTATTGTTTTTGATCCGGTATTCACTGCAGAATCGCGCTTTCTCCCGGAGTTCCGGAGGGAGTACCAGATATAGCATACCAGTCCGACAAGCAGGACCAGTCCATCTAGCTGAGATAGTTGTCCGTTGAAGGCCAGCAGAATGGCTGAGATGCCAGCAGCGAGCATAAATGCTCCCTGGCGCAGGGCCGCTTTCTTCTGCACAACCATTGGTCTGATCAGCACAGAAGTGCCAAGAATGAGACCAATATTACAGACAGCGGAGCCTATGGAATTACCCACAGCAGTCTCCGGGTGGTTCATCAAACTGGCGATGAAGGACACACAGAACTCAGGGAAAGTGGTAGCCACGCTCACGATGGTAGCCCCAATTACAATCTTAGGAACCCCGGTGGCCTCTGCTATGCTAACGGCAGAACCCACAAACCAGTTAGCCCCCTTGGTGATGATCGAAAATCCGGCTAAGAATAGGAGTATATTTACCCAGAGAGGTAAGCTCTCAAAAAACTGTTCCATTGAAGGGTTCTCCTTGTTGATCCTTTCGTAAAAAGCTCCAAAATGTTTCCCCTCCCCTTTATCCCCTCCCCGAGGGGAGGGGATATGCGACCTTTTACGAACGGGTTCTGGTTGTGTTTAAGAATAACGAAATTCCAATACAATGTCAAGGGCAAAGCAACAATCTTGCCGAATCAGCGTTAATACCGCTTTTTGTAGGGGCGCACCTGTGCGTGCGCCCCAATTCGGGCAGACACATAGGTCTGCCCCTA
>JAUWEO010000129.1 GCA_030608245.1 Candidatus Latescibacterota bacterium | reverse complement strand
CTTCCAACAGGCCGAAGAAATTCGGGTGCTGGACCACTACCGCTGCCGCCCGATCATCCAGTTGCTTTTTCAGCCAGTCTAAGTCTGTCAGACCTGAAGCATAGGGTATCTCCAGGGTCTCTACAGAGATTCCCTGAAGGTAGGTCCTCACCAGCTGCCGATATTCAGGATGAAGGGTTCGGGAGAGAAGTAGCCTATCTCTGCCAGTCACCCGACAGCTCATAAGAACCGCTTCAGCTAAGGCAGAGGCTCCATCATACATCGAGGCATTGGATACATCCATCCCGGTGAGCTGGCAGATCAGAGTCTGGTACTCATAGATAGCCTGTAGTGTCCCCTGGCTTATCTCTGCCTGGTAAGGCGTGTAGGAGGTGTAGAATTCGGCCCTGGAGACTATCTGCCTCACCACGCTGGGGATGAAATGATCGTAGGCGCCTGCTCCCCGGAAGCAGACATAATCGTCTATGTTTGCGTTCTCGGCACCCAGTTGGCGGGCGTGCTCTAACAGTTCCGGCTCAGACAAAGCAGAAGGCAGCTTTAGAGGAGCCTTGACTCTCACCTGAGGTGGGATGTCAGAGAAAAGCTCATCCACACTGGCCAGACCGATGGCCTGGAGCATCTCTCTTCGATCCTGGTCGGTGTTGGGAATGTAGTGCATCTTATCCCGCCTCCTCTTGCTGTTTCACCCATTGCTCGTAGTCGCCGGGACTCAGAAGCTCTTCCATTTCCGCAGGGCTGGCAATCTCTACCACTAAAATCCACCCTTGACCGTAAGGGTCCTGGTTGATCAATTCTGGATTAGTCCTCAATTCCCTATTCACCTGGATGACTTTGCCACTGACCGGCGCATAGAACTCAGAGACCGCCTTGAACGATTCTACTGTGCCAAAGCTCTTGCCTTTGGTTAACTCCGCCCCCACTTGAGGAAGTTCGACAAAGGTGATGTCGCCCAGGCGATCCTGAGCGTAGTAGGTTATTCCCACTTTTCCTTCATTGTCCTCTGCCTTCAGCCACTCGTGGGTCTTGGCGTATTTGAGTCCTTCTGGGCACATGGGGTTCCTCCTTTATTTTTCCGTGCATGGCCGACTTATCCGTTTAATTCGTGACGCAAGAAAGGGCAACGGGACAATCTTCGCCGGGTAGTTTTCTCCTCTTATCGCCACAGAGATGCTGGTGTTAGGATAAGCATATTGTGGGGTTACATATCCTAACCCGATCCCCTTCCGGAGGGTGGGAGAAAAAGACCCGCTGGTCACCTCTCCGATCCTAGGGCCCTGGAGGGAAAGCGAATATCCTTTCCGGGGAGCTATTCTGCTCTCCATCTGGAATCCGATCAGCTTCCGTCTTATGCCCTCCTTTTTCTGTTTCTCCAGGGCTTCTCTGCCGATGAAATCACCTTTGTTCAGTTTGACTGTCCAGTCCAGTGCCGCCTCAAAAGGCGAGGTGGTTTCGTCGATATCATTGCCGTGGAGTCGGTATCCCATCTCCAATCTCAGGGTGTCTCGTGCCCCCAAGCCTATCGGTTTAAGTCCATAGGGCTTTCCCGTCTGCAAAAGAGCGTTCCACAGCTTCGGTGCCTCCTGGGAAGCAAGGCAAAGCTCAAAGCCATCTTCCCCGGTATAGCCGGTGCGGGACAGAAGGGTGTTGACCCCCTTCACCTTTGCCTGAATGAAACGATAATAAACAAGTTGAGAGAGGCTCACATCAGTCAGCTCTGTTAGAATTTGCTCTGCTTTGGGGCCCTGGAGGGCGATAAGGGAACGCTCGTCGGTTAGGTTTTCCACCTTTGCCTCTCCCCTACTCTGCTTTTCGATCCAGGCGTAGTCCTTTTCTGTGTTGGTGGCATTCACCACCAGCAGGAATTCCTCCTGGCCTGTTCCGTAGACCAGAAGATCATCTATGATGCCACCCTGGGAGTTGCACATAGGGCTGTACAGCACTCTTCCGGGTTTCAGGTGGGCGAGGTCGTTGGTGATCAACTGCTGGGCTAATTGAAAAACCCCTTTGCCCCGCAACCTTATTTCCCCCATATGGCAAAGGTCGAACAGGCCGGCGGATTCTCTCGCGCTGCGGTGCTCTTCTGGGATGCTGGTGTACTGGAGGGGCATCTGCCACCCGGCGAACTGGATCATTTCGGCCCCCAGGTTGAGGTGAATCTGATGTAGGGCAGTGATCTTTAGCATAGCTCTGCTCCTTGGTCGTTAAAGAATGAACCAGAAAGCTGTGAAAAACACAAAAGGACAGCAGGGTCAAGAATTGTCCCCTCTGTCCTTTCACCTGAGAGATTACCCCTTTGGTGGCCTATTTAAAGACTCTCTCCAGAGGTTCCGTCCAACTACCGTCCTTCTACCTGAAAGTTTCGACCGCGAGTTGGTCTTGCCTCTTCGGTGCCGCCTCTGAGGCGGTCTCTCCGATAGCCTTCATCCGGAAGTATTTTTTGCGAAAAAGATCAAATTTTGAACAGAAAAATTACCCCTCGAAGGAGCAAGTTGGTGTAAATCCCCACCACCAAGTCGTCAACCATAACCCCCCATCCCCCAGGGAGTCGCTGCAACCGATGGGCCGGGAAAGGTTTGACTATATCCAAGAACCTGAAGAGAAAAAACGCAAGAATCACAACTAAGGAGATTTTGGGCAGAAAAAGCACTGCTGCCAAAAATCCGACTACCTCGTCGATCACGATTTTGCCGGCATCTTTACCCCAACATTGCTCAGCCTGGGTGGACACAGACACGCCGATGAAGAAAAAGACAACGGCAATAGAAAACCAGAACCACTGATTTGTGGTGGGAAGCAGCCAATAAAGAAGGGCAATAAGCGCACTACCAGCAGTCCCGGGAGCAAGGGGACAATAACCGGAGAGACACCCGCTGGCAACAAATTTGGCAACTCTGTTCACTCTGCCGTTCCTGCTGACTTGTCCGCTGGGACCTCTTCGGGCACAAAGATGAGCATGGCCAAATAGACCAGAATTCCCACCCCTACCGAGGCAAGCGTGCCTAATGTCCAGGCAAGACGCACAAAAGAGGGATCGATGTCGAAATATCTGGACAGTCCTCCACAAACCCCACCGATTATCCTGCCCTGGCGCACCCGGATGAGCCTTTTTCCACCCTCAGAGACGGAGCTATGTGCAATCTCCTCACTGCGCCTTTGGTGGGAGATAAACAGCATAACCCCTATCGTCACCAAGAACAGTCCCCAGATAAGTTTCCAAGGTATTCCCCAAAAAGGGCGCACCTTCCAGGCGAAAATCCCAAAATAGCTGAATACTAAGAAGACTCCCAGGGCCAGCAGAATAATCCCAAAGATGTGAGCCGTTGTTGAGCGACGATTTGCTCGCTCTGGTGTTTGATGTTGATCGTCACCGGGAGGCTGCCTGGGAATAATCATAGCCCCAATGATGTAGAGCAAGACCATAACCCAGCCGCCAAACAGTGCCAGAACTACAAGTCCAAGCCTTACCCAGGTGGGATCAATGCCAAAATGCTCGGCCAATCCGCCACACACACCAGCGATCATCTTATGCCGCCCAGAACGATAAAGCCTCTTTGGTGCCGTGTTCTCTGGATTCATCTGAACCTCCTTAATCATTGTACTGTTCTCAATGAGCCTCTAACCAATTAGGTCCAACGCCTATCTCCACCTTTATCGGGACAGAAAGCTTCACAGCCCTCTCCATTTCTCGGGTGATTAGTTCTTCGGCCTGTTGCAGTTCTGCCTTTGGCACCTCAAAGGCCAGCTCGTCGTGCACCTGGAGAATCATCTTCGTCTGCATCCCTGCTTGGTTTAACCGGCGATGGATAGTTATCATCGCGATCTTAATCAGATCGGCGGCGCTGCCTTGAATAGGAGTGTTCACTGCAGTACGCTCGGCAAATTCCCTCACTCGATTGTTAGAGCTATTAATGTCAGGAAGATAACGCCTACGTTCTAACAACGTAGTAACATAGCCTTTCTCCTTAGCTTCTCGGATTGTCTGCTCAATATACTGCTTAACACCAGGATATATATGGAAATAGTTCTCAATAAACTCTTTGGCCTCCTGGACGGAAATATCCAACGCCTCTGATAGACCGTAGGGACTCATTCCATACATAATGCCGAAGTTAATCACTTTAGCCTGTCGCCTCAGGTCAGGGGTGACATATTCAGGGGCAAGGTCAAAACTCAATGCCGCTGTACGCAGGTGGATGTCCTCATCGTTTTGGAAGGCCTCAATTAGGTTGCGATCACCGGAGAGGTGAGCCATAATTCGAAGCTCAATCTGGGAGTAGTCGGCATCTAAGAACAGACGTTGGGTGTCTGCAGTCACAAAAGCCCGGCGTATCTTTCGGCCTATTTCTGTTCGTATCGGGATGTTCTGGAGATTGGGATTGCTAGAGGAGAGTCTGCCCGTAGCAGTGACAGTCTGGTTGAAATTAGTATGAATTCGCCCGGTTTCCGGATCGACAAGCTTCGGCAGAGCGTCTACATAGGTAGATTTGAGTTTGACTAATTGCCTGTATTCAAGCAATTTTTGGGGAAGTTCATATTTACGGGCTAATTCTTCCAAGACCCTCACATCGGTGGAGTAACCGGTCTTCGTCCTCTTACGGCTTGGCAAACTTAGCTTATCAAAGAGAATATGGGCTAATTGACGGGGAGAGTTGATGTTAAACTCTTCACCCGCCTCCTGGTAAATCTCCGCCGTCAGTCCGCTCAATCTCGCCTGCAACTCCTGGGACATTCGGTTCAAAAAAACAGTGTCCACGGAAACTCCGTTAAGTTCCATCTGTCGGAGTACCTCCACTAAAGGGACTTCGACCTGCTGGAACAATTCCATCAATCCCAACTGAATCAGCTCCGGTTCAAATATCTCCTTAAGCCTCAAGGTCACATCGGCGTGTTCACAACAGTACTGGGTGACTTTCTCAAGGGGCAGCTCAGCAAAGCTTTTCTGTTTCTGACCCTTCCCTACCAGGTCGGTTAGGGAATCTATCTTGTGATTCAGATATTTGAGGCTAAGGTGATCAAGACTGTATTGATGTGTGGAAGGATCAAGCAGATAAGCAGCAACCATTGTGTCGAATAGAAAGCCCCGCGGGGTTATCCCGTGGCGGATAAGCACAGCGGTATTGTATTTAATGTCCTGCCCATATTTTTCAATCTTCTCATCCTCCAGGAGAGGTCTCAACCGGGAAAAAGCCAGCTCTAAGGGAAGATTATCTTTTGAGGTGTGGGCTACGGGGATATAGAAGCCTTGCTGGGGGATGAATGCCAGAGAGATACCCACGACAGATGCCTGCATAGGATTTGGACCAGTAGTTTCTAAGTGTATAACAAACTTCCCCTCGGATTCTATCTCCTGGACAAGCTTTTCCAGTTCCTCCCCTGTGTGCACTACAGAACAGCTCACCTCTTCCCGTGCGGAGACAGGGGAAAGCTCTTTGAACAGCCGGTTAAACTCCAGCTCCTTGAAAATCTCAACCAGTTTTTCGTTGTCAAAGCCTTGGAACTTGAATCTTTTCAGGTCAAGGTCAACAGGAACACCGGTATCGATTGTTACCAATTC
>JAUWEO010000182.1 GCA_030608245.1 Candidatus Latescibacterota bacterium | reverse complement strand
GTTTTTTCGGTGTTGTTCAGTGTTTTAAGAATATAGCTTTAACTCTATTCATTAGTTGCCTTAACTGAAGGGAGGATAAGATGCAGAAAATCTTAGGGTTGGTTTTGATATTGGTACTGCCAGGGCTTCCACTGGTTTCTCAAGCAGCGGAAAGGCTTCAGTTTGAGGAGGAATTTGGCGGCAAAGGAGAGGCTTTGGGACAGTTCGGCCAGGAGATCTATGTGGCGTTCGACCAGCAGGGGACGGTCTATATCTCCGACAGCGACAATCGCCGGGTACAAAGACTGGGTCCTCACCCTCTGGAGATCAAAGAAGGTGAGGAATTTCTCTTCAACCACCCCCGGCATATTGCAGTAGACCAGCAGGGCAGGATTTATGTCACCGACTGGCGAGGGATTCATATCCCCGAGACCGAGAATCCCAAACTCTATAAATTTATGCCCTGCATCCATGTCTTTGATTCTGAAGGCGAATCTCTTAAAACTATTGATATAGGCGACACAAAGGGCAGCCCCCGAAGTTTGATACCAGCCACTGCTATTGTCGATCAACAGGGCAGGTATGCGTTGGCTATCAAACCAAAAGGATGGGACCGTGCCTTACCTCTTGCCATCTCCCCTCAGGGCGAGGTATTTATCTTAGACCCTCTCTACCACCGCATTGTTAAGTTCAATCTTCAGGGAGAGAAACTACTTCAGTTCGCCTCCTATGGTGACGGGCCCGGACAGCTTGATAGCCCTGAGGATATTTGTACGGACAGAGAGGGATATCTCTATGTCGCAGATACCGGCAACAATCGAATTGTTAAATTCAACTCCAACGGAGAGTTCCAACTCTGTTTCGGCAGAAAGGGCCTGGGGGAGGGAGAATTCACCGAGCCGTTTGCTGTGGTGACTACCCCCTCTGGCCGGTGTTTGGTGGCCGACCAAGCAGAATTTGAAAGAAGATTTGAAGATCACCCCTTCACTGCCAAGAAAGGCAGGGCAACCCCTCGCTGGTTGGAAGAGGAATTTCTACCTGGAGAAGAGGGAGAATCTGAGCTGGAAGAGGAAGAGCCCAGCGAGGTTGGGCCTCCTCCGAAATATCTCAAGCTCCTCCGAAGAGTGCAGATATTCTCCCCCACCGGTCGCCTGCTGGAGAAGGTGGTGTTCAAGATCGACAAGACCGATCCGGAATTGCACGATCTGGACCTTTTGGCCTTGGACCCCTTCGGGCGCGTTTACCTCCGAGACCAGGACCGGCATATGATCAGGAGATATGCGATAGCGAGCTATCTTTTGCCCCGCTGGTCTGATGTGGATAAGGCCTATGCTGCCCGAACTGCCACCGATAGGTTACGCTTCCGAGAAGATCTGGGTGATTTAGACACCATCGCCGACGAAGAGGAAAGCCGAAGGCGCTTCACCGCAAATCAGGCCCTTTCCTTCAACTACGATCTCTCGGAGCGATCAAAGCTGCTGTTCAAAGTCCTCAATTCTTATACCCATCGCAAAGACCGGCTATGGGATTTTGACAACCCGGGCAACGATTACGAGATGGTGGAGAAGGGGACAGACAGCTCAGTAGGGGTGAAATTCCAGTATGTCCTTGACCCTAATCTTCACAGCTATCGCCAGATGAGTCTCTGGGTGCAAGGCCTTGCCGGTTACACCGACTACCAGGGGCAAGCGACCGAAGAGCACCTAAACCTTCGGCATACTCAGCGGAGCGGTGATGCTAAGGCCCTTCACTTGGCTACAGAATACGACCTGACTCCGGACGCAACCGTTCGCTTCAGTTACCGCTACATTGAGCCCGATCAAACTACCAGAAATCTCAAAACCTATCTTTACGATGCCCAGGGACACCTGTACTATGCCGAGCGCCACTGGAACAAAAGAGAGCTGTTTGTAGGGGAATTTATGGTTAAATTCTGATGTCGAGGGCAGAAGCCCTCTCCCACAAAAACCTTAGAGGTCCTACCTGTGGGAGAGCCCTTCCGGGCTCGACATTTTTTGAAGTCAGGAAATTTCGTAGGTTGGGTTAAGCGCAGCGAACCCAACAAAACATTGAGATGGCAAAAAGGATAGTCAGATGAATGTCACCAAACATCGATGGGTAACAGTTCTTTTACTTTGGTTAGGGAGTTTCACATTTGGGGCGATTTCCACATCCTCTCAGACAGCAACCACCGGATTCCTGGACCAGGCAGTGGACAAGGTCCTGCACTCCAACGACCTGTCGGAACCTTTCTCGCCCTACGAGGGTTATACTCTGTATTTCGTTGAGCTAAGAGAAAACTGGAACCTCCTGTCTCCGGAGCAAAGGGAGAGGCTGAGTCCTTTCTTCCTGCGTCCTGATAACCCTAACAGTCCTTACTACCGTGAACAGGGATTACCTATTGTTTATGACACCCGACACTTCCGCTGTCATTACACCCTTACCGGACCTTACAGTGTGCCTCTTGAGGACATCTCCCCTGCTGACGGGGTGCCTGACTATGTACAGATAACGGTTGATGCCTACGAGAAGGCCTATTGTGTAGAGGTGGAACAGATGAGTTACCGGCTTCCCCCTGATGACAGGTGGCTGGCCGATAACGGTGGGAATGAGAGGTGGGATATATACTTTTTCACCGGTCCCTGGGGTGGATTCACTATGCCCGAGTATATGGTGGACTTACAGAGCAGCACCTGCGCCACCTATTCTGTTTATTTCGCTGCCAATACCCGTTATTTCCGATGGTTAGGCAAATTCAAAGGCAGCCAGGCCCTGCAGTGCACGTCTGCCCACGAGTTCTTCCATGCGGTGCAGATGAGCTACAACGCCTATATGCATCGTTGGTTTATGGAAGCCTGTGCTATGTGGATTGAAACCAGGGTGTTTAAGGCAGAGGAGCCTGGTGAACCCGACGGGGAGGAATTCTGTCTGCGTCCGATGATCTCCTGGTTTCGCCAACCAGAAAAGTCACTTGAACTTTTCAACGGGGAGCATGAATACGGCAATGTGATATTTATGCTCTATCTTTCCCAGAAATATGGTGACCAGATTGTTGAGGAGATCTACCAGGCGATGGAGCCTCGGATGTATTCCTACCTGATGAACTTCAGAGAGGTCTTCGCCGAGAGGGGCTCCAGTCTGCCCAGCGAGTTCAAAGAGTTCGCCCTGTGGAATGCCCTCACCGGAGACAGACACGGCCTCAAGATAAGGGAACCCTCTGGTGAGTCATCTCAAAGATTTCACTATTCTCACGGGGCAAGATACCCTTCTGTGGCGATATTGCAAGAGAATATCCACTCTCAATACCCGCTGAAGGTAGTATGGGACAGCCAGAGGAGTCCGGACCACCTGGGGTCCCGATATGTCCGCTTCCTTCCTCAACAGCCAGGAGAGAAAAGACAGCTTTCAATCAAGATAGATGGTGATGATGTTCGCTGGGAAGAAGTAGGATTGCTCTATGAGCTTGGCTTCTGTGGCTGGGGGGCCAAGATATTGGCGATCGACTGGGACGATAGCACGGCAGTGGCCGAGGAGATTATCCCCTTTCCCATCTCTCAACAAGGACAGATCAACATCGATGGATTTGGCGATCCTATCGATGAGGTGATACTGGTGCTGTCCAATTTGGATCCCCAACATGACGGAGGAACTATCAGTTATGCGGCCGATCTCAGTCTTGACATAGGGATCTCTGAACTTTCGTTCACCGCAGATGGCAATGGGCTGGTGACATTGAACTGGAGTTTGGACAACCCTACTGAGATAGCCGGCATCAGGATTTTGCGGAAGAATGCGGTGCTTGGTCCCCTTGATCCCCGGGAACTCTATCGCTCTGGGGCAGAGGATAATCGAGGAGATGTCTACTTGTTCTACGGGGCCTTGCCGCTGGCCGATCTTGGTTCAGACCGCACCAGCTTCACGGACAGCACGGCACTGTTAGGTCCCTTGAGAGACGAATCCATCTACTACTAT
>JAUWEO010000068.1 GCA_030608245.1 Candidatus Latescibacterota bacterium | reverse complement strand
AAGTAGTCTCTTCTGGATTACATTCTCCCCGAAATCCTCTGCCGAAGGACCGAAAAGGAGCCTTACCAATTCTATATCCGATAAGAGAATCACTTCCTGTGACGCCTCAGTTGTTATCCCCAACTCTTTTCTCACAATTATAGTAGCTTGCTGTTCACTTTGATCCATACGGAGAGTGATGCCCATACCTCGTTCTATCTTGAACAGTTCTGCCTTCTTCTGTAGTTGCCCCTGGAAACAGCGGAGCACTCTCTCTAAGTTGACCACCTTGATCATCCCTAAAGGAACCACTTCCCAGCAGAAGCTGATTCCGTAAAGGGTGTGAAGCATCAGGCTTTCCCTGTAGGGGGTGTAGACCTTAATAGTCTGCATTGGGTAATGGTGGAGCATAAAGGTGAAGAGTTTGGCTACAGTCGAAGGCTCCCCACCGAATTCGATCACTTCATTCCCAGAGAAAACAGCGTAGGTCCAGGAATTTCCTTCATCCCCCAACCACACCTCTGTCTGCGTTCTTTGCAGCAGCTGTTCGTAGTCCCGGAGGGAACGCACACACCTCAGCGGTTCCTTTTCGTGAATTCCGGCAATCAGATCCAGATATTCTCCCCCGCGGTATCCCCGGAAGGTAAATCCTTTACCTACATTTATACCTCTTACTGAGCGTTTGCTTAACTGGAAAACCATTTGTCTGCCTGCTGTCTCCCAACCGAAATAGCGGTATCTCTGGGTATCCCCCCAGAGGATGGAAAGGGGTATCCCCTTCTCTCTCATCCTTTCAGTGGAATAGTTAAGCGATTTACCCATAAATCCTTTGCCCCGAGCGTCAGGGTGAGTGGCTACACCCCCGATGCCACCTACTTTCACCTTTGAGCCGGCAGCATAGACATCCATCGGTATCAATCCCACATGGCTCAGCATTTTGCCGTTCTGTTTGATGATGAAACGGTTACCAAAAATAAAGTTCTCCCGTTTAGCTGTGTGGGGAAAATAATCAAGAAAATGCCGCCGAGTCTCGCCGTAGGCTATCTCTTTTAGATCCATCAACTCATCATATTCCTCAGGAAACATACTCCTGGGGCCGTCATAATTAGTCTCGGCCATATTCATCCTCCCGTGCTTAGAGATTCAATATTGATCCTTTCGTAGGAAGTCTGAAATCTAACGCAGAGACGCAAAGTCGCAGAGAGAAAACAAGAGAGATAATTATGTGATTATTAGAGAATATCTTCTTTCTTTGCGTCTTGGCGTCTTTGCATTGAAAATCAACAGCGGGGACTTTTTGCGACTCCATCAATATCGACAGAAGCACTGGTTGAGCAGCCCTCTGGCCACTTTTCGATGGAAATTCCTCGAGGGTTCCCTGCTGGAAGACCCGGCAAACAGGCCCAGGGTAGGATAGAGAATCACCTGTTTTTTGCCTGGTTGATAGGTCGCTCCCAAGCCAAGCCAGAGCGGAAATCGATAGAAGAGGAAGGTGTGAAGCTTCAATTCCGCTCCCCAACTCGTCTTCGCCCTGTTGAGGATATCTCTCCCGCTTTGTTGATTTAAAGGGCCCCGCCAACCACTGCCGCAGTCCAGAAAGAGGTCACCTGTCACCCTGCTGAGAAAAAGCGGGAGAGTCCCCCAGCCATTGTCGACATACCAGATGGGGAACTCGTATTGAACCGAAGCTAAGGCAAGATTCTTGCAATCGAAGGGAGAAGCGTTCTCGTCGTAGCCCCGAGGCAGAAATCCCCACTTTTCATAGCGATAGTCACCCTGCTGAAACTGCAGCGAGAAATTAAAAGCCAAAACGTGGTGCGCAAGAGTCCGGATGTAGTCTCCCAAGGGCAGATGTTGACAGATGGTAGCTCTAAGCTCAGAGGCCCGGTAGTCGCTGCCCAGACTGCTGTTGGTAGTCTCCCAAGCCACCGTTACCAAGGGAGCGTAGATGGGAAGGATGTCTTTGAATGCGGCGTAACCGTTTGAAAAGATAAGTCTGCCGTTAATCCCCACATAATTACCCCTCCGAGGGGCTTGTCCCTCGTATCCACCCGGGATATCTGAAAGGCGGGAGACCCTCTTGCCAATCAGTCCTAAGCGGAGAAACAACGAGGTCGTCCAGGCATTGCTTCTCAGACTCAGAGGCAATCCGATGTGCAGACCACCCCCATGTTCTCGGAACCAGTGTTCGTCCAGACTGTCGGGCGGAGTGCCCGGGAAAAGCCCTTTCTCCCGGAAGGATTGATCAAAGACCTCCGCCCAGATAATAGGGTAAGACTGGCGATTGCCGTAGGAAAAGAAGTAGTTGGGTCTATGGCTGTTCACCCCTGCCAACAGTTCCACCAGCAAGCTGTGCTTAGAGAGCACATCCTGGGTAAGGGTCAGGCCGCCCAGTTGAATCCCCTTTTCATCTTCCCCCAGCACCGGCAGCCAGAAGGTGGGCCGCAGAAGCTGTCCCCAGGGACTGTAAGGCCTCGAATCATATTGAATTCTTGGTTTTAACCCAGCAACCTCCCTTACAAAGCTCTTTTGATATTTCACCTCTCGCCATCTCTCCGGTGCAAAATCCGCAATGTAGACAGAGAACCCTTCGCTGCTGTACTGAGTGAAGGCAAGTACTTTCATATCGGGAGAGACCGCTGGCTCAAATGCCCCGGTGACTACATTGGTCACCTGGTAAAGTCTCTCGGTCTCTAAGTCGAAAGCATGGATATTGTTAACTTCCGTGCGGTCAGAGCCGAAGAGAAGATAGCGGCCGTCCGGACTCCAGGCCGGGTCGAACTCCCCGGCAGAGTCCACCCCACAAAGGGGCCGGAGAGCAGAGCCGTCAGAGTTCACCAGGTAGATGTCCTGTTTCCCGCGGATGTTGACCGCCACGGCGATTTTTTTACCGTCCGGAGACCAGACCGGGTTGGAGAAACAGGCAGCGGTAAGATGGGTAAATCTTTCAGACCCGGTTCCGTCAGGGCTCAACAGATAGAGGTTGTTGTACACCCCTTCATTCTTAACGCAGAGCAGTTGCTTGCCGTCTGGTGAAAGGCTCGGCGACCAGGCTCGGAGGCCCCTGGTCAGCCGCTTTTCCCTGCCAGTCTTCAGGTCGTAAGAATAGAGGTCGGAGAAGATATCGTCTTCAGAAAAGAGGCTGGAGGAAAGTTTGGCGAAATGCACCATCCTATTCTGCCAGCAGTTAAATGAGCCGCTGTGGGTAAGCTCGGCGGCAACCAGGCGTTTCACCTTGCCGGTAGCGATATCGACCTTTACCAGTGCGGGCAGGGTGTCGTAGCTGACTAAATAGGTGTAGAGGGCCTGCCCGTCGTTTGCCCACTGGGGGTGGTGGAAAAATGCTGCCTTTTGTCGGGTAAACCGCCGGGCCTTGGTCAGGCCCTGGTGCTCCACATTCTCCTTCTGGACCTGGAATCTGTCTGTGAGCTCGGCGAGCATATCCCGGTAGATAGCGCTGCTGCTGTGCCCGGTTGCCATCCAGGCGGAGAATCCCAGACCAAAGAACGGGAAAAAGCTGTATTCCCGGTATATTTCCGCTAAAGTTCGCTCCCCGTGGTGTCTACGCAGGTAGTCTGCTAAGTAGTAACCAGCGATGTAGAAGCGGTCGAGGGGAGGATTTGTCTCGCCGGGATGTCCTGCCTGTGCCAGGTTCCACATCCTGTCCTCCAGCAGCGGGGCTTTGATCAGCATCTCGAAATAGGGATTTCTGCCGCGCCCTCCTTTGCTGTACATGGTCTCAGCGGTTACCGCTATTCCCTCGGTGGCCCAACCCGGGATGAGGCAGTTGGACAACAGAGCCAAGTCGCCGAAAACCAGCTTGCCCAGCAGGGTAAAGCCGTCGGCAACACTGAACTGAACAATATGAGTATATTCGTGAGCGAACAGCAGGCGAAGCCAGTCCTCCTGTCGGGTACCTGCCCACTTGCCCTGAGGCACAGTAGTGTAAAGCTCTATGTGTTTGGGAAGAAGAGTAGCATACCCGTTGGCGAAGTCGGTATGACCGTTCAGGACGATGTGAACTCTGCCCGGATCGGTGTCAAGGGAGGTAGTAATAGGCGGATACAGCTCCTCAGCTAAACAGGCCACATGCTGGGCGCTATGTTCTTCTCCCTGGTGGTAGTGAATCCAGAAGTGCTCTGTCTGGATGGTGTGCCACCGATAGGCTGGGGAGTGAGGATGGATTTGTCCAGAGGGGATAAATAGAAAAACGAAAGAGAAGATTAACAGTCTGTTTGACATAACCGCAACTCCTCGGGTCTTCCTCGTATCTCGTTCCTGGATTTTGCGAAGTACCCGAAGGGGCATTGGAGGAACGTAGTGAACCATAAAGCCGCTAATAGGTGATTGGCACCCGCAACCATTTAGGCCTTTTTAGCTACTCTCCATACACGATCACGGTGTACTCAGCATAAAGTCCAAGTATATTGCTACTTTTGTAGTCAATGTGGTGGACTTTAGTAATCCCACCGTTTTCCATCGCGGCTTTTATGCTAGCATCACCGGTTGCTATAAGCCCCAAGTAGGAAACGCAGGAAGCAGTCCCAACCTTGGAATAACCGGCGTTGCTCGTCGCAGTGACAGGCGCCGTGACATCGGTGAATAAAGCGCCTGTCACAGGGGAAACTGCCATTGCAGCACATCCTGTTAATAGCGCTGTAGTAAACAAGAGAAGTACCAAATATGCGACTGTTCTTCTCATATCTATTACCCCCTTTCACTGTCCGATTGGATTGCGGGTGCCGTTTCGCCTAATAGCTGATAAGTGTTTGACCAAAATGTTCTTACGCGATTTCTCCCTCTCATATCTGGGCTTGGTTTTGAACGCACTCTGGAAAACACCAAGACCTTAAGTTTTATCCCGGAAGGACCTTAACTATCCTCTGGGCTACCCTTTCATCCCAGAGTTCAGGAACCTCTCCTCTCTTCCCATTACCCTTCAAAATGTCCAGACTCTCTTTGACTATCCTCGTCGGATCAGTGCCAACCAGGATATTAGTCCCCTGAGTAACAGTGACCGGCCTCTCAGTGTTCTCCCTTAGAGTCAAACAAGGAATGCCAAAGAAAGTGCTTTCCTCTTGGAGCCCACCTGAATCAGTCAATAGGAACTTAGCATTCATTTCCAGACAGAGAAAGTCAAGATAACCGAAAGGATTAGTAATTATAAGGTTATTTGACGATTGAGTCATTGTATTGTCAAACCCAAACTGTTTCATTTGCTTCTGCGTTCTGGGATGGACTGGAAAAACAACTTTTATCTTGTGTTGAATGCAGACCAGAGCCTCTAATATGCTCTGAAATGTTTCTCTTTGGTCCACATTTGACGGCCGGTGAAGCGTAAGCAAACAGTATTCCCCTCTGTTCAAACCAAGTTCTGCCAAGATCTGGGACCTCTCTGCCTTCTGGCGATACCTCAGCAGAGATTGTATCATCACATTCCCCACAAAATGTATCTTCTTCCCCACAATGCCTTCTCTGCTAAGGTTCTCATTGGCCTCCTTACAAGTGATGAACAGATAATCTGAGAGCTGATCGGTGAGAATCCTGTTTATCTCCTCAGGCATCGTCCTGTCGAAACTCCTCAAGCCAGCCTCCACATGGGCAACCGGGACACACATCTTGACGGCAACCAACGCACAGGCCAGCGTGGAGTTCACATCCCCGACTACCATCACCAAGTCAGGTCTCTCTCTGTTCATCGCCTTCTCGAACTCGATCATTATCTTGGCTGTCTGAAATCCCTGGCTCCCCGAGCCCACACCCAGGTATACATCCGGTTGGGGCAGTCCCAAATCCTGAAGGAAAATCCGGGACATCTGGTCGTCATAGTGCTGGCCGGTATGGACAAAGAGGGGCTGGAACCGGTCCGGGTATTTCTTCATTTCCTCCCAGATGGGAGCGATCTTCATAAAATTCGGTCTGGCACCGGCAATGAGAAAAATCTTCGTAGGATTAACCATAGAATCAGTGCGAAGTGTGAAGCGTGTTACTACGGGGAACACATTATATGTTGCATCTTGTGCTGAAATTCAGGCCGTGTTGGTCCTGTTTGAAAAACCAGATTAAGGTTAACATCATTCAGCTTCGGACAGTGCTGCAATATAGAACATATTATTGGAAAAGTCAACCCCAAATCGTCATATCCGCCGTCCTGCAGAGTCCTCGCTCACGATCATGCCTTTCCAAGACGAGCCAATCTTCACTCTTTTGCAAAGACTTATAGCCATTGATCTTCAACGTGAATACGCCAACACGCAACGAAAGAAGCTATTCTTAATAATTAGATAATCTTATCTGTGTTTTTCTCTGCGCCTTTGCATCTCTGTATCTCTGCGTTGGATTTTGGACTCCTTACCAGGGGATCAATCAGGATTCAGTTCTGAAAGCGCTCTTTTTTTCTTGTAAAAGATGAATTTTGCTGTATATTTAGGTTCTGAGCACTGGCCGTGAACAATTGTGTTCTTGGGCGAGTAAGTTTAAGTGCCTGATAACTTGGAAAGAGGAGGAGTTGCTCTATGAAGATAGAGGATTTATTCAACCGGGTCTTGGTCTTCGCTGCCCATCCTGATGATGAGATAATCGGCTGCGGGGCAACTATCGCCCGTCTCAGCAAGGCTGCCAAGGCTGTTTATGTGGTAACATACACCTATGGAGCCACTGCTGCCCGAAGCAAGGAAGAACAGGACAAAATGAAGCAGAGAAGAGAAAAAGAGACAGCAGCGACCGATGAAATACTGGGGATAAAAGAAAGAGTGATCTCAGATAAACCCAGTCAGGGTGTAACCAACGACAGAGGGACATATCAGGAGACTATCAGATTGATAAGATATTATCGTCCGGATCTGATTCTCACCCATTCCAAAGACACCCACAAAGACCATAACGCCATTAAAGGCATAGTCCCAGGAGCAGCCTACCAGGCAGCAGAAGAGATCATGGAGAAGCAATTAGGCAAAAGATGGCATACTCCCAATGTCTGGCTATTCGAGATTATAACAGGCTTCGACGAGTATTCCTTCTGTGTGGACATCACCGATACCTTTGATCAGAAAATGACGGCAATGAAAGCCCAAGTCTCACAGCAGAGAACAGATTTTCTCAGCAGTTTGATGCAGCGAATAACGGGAAGGGCTCTGATGAGAGGCGCCGATATCGGGGTCAAATATGGAGAGGCATTTAAGAAAATCGACACCTATCCTACCCCTTTGTAACATAACCACCGCCGAAATTAGTCAACTACAGCCGAGCTCTTTGACGGGATTAACAGGATTTACATAATTTCTTTATATCCAGACAATCCTGTTTGTCCTGTCCAAAAAATCAAAATCCCTATGCGATCGACTTAACACTTTCTCGGAGGTCATGCTGCCATGTTACAAGCGACGATGATACAACCAGGAGAGATCGTTTTCAGCCAAGTGCCCAAACCCCAGGTCAAACCTGGAGAGGTTTTGATTGAGGTCAAGGCCTGCGGCGTTTGCGGTTCTGATGTTCATGTCTGGCGGGGAAAGCACCCCTTTACCTCCTATCCTATAATCCAAGGGCATGAATTCGCCGGATTGGTTGCCTCCGTGGGCAAGGGTGTTGCCGGTCTAAGCCCGGGCAGAAAGGTTACCGTGGAACCTTCCTTAGTATGCGGAAAATGCTATCCGTGTCGTCACGGTAAGTATAATATCTGCGATAATCTGAAGGTCATGGGATTTCAGACCGACGGCTGCCATCGTGACTTCTTCGCCGTACCCGCCCAGAAGGTGATTCTCCTCCCTGATCAGATATCCTTTGAAGCAGGGGCAATGGTAGAGCCCACAGCAGTAGGGGTGCATGCAGTCAAAAAAGCAGCCCTAAAAGAAGGGAGCACGGCCATCATCTTGGGCGCCGGACCTATTGGGCTTCTGACCATGCAAGTAGCCAAGGGCCTGGGGGCTGCGAAGGTGATGATCACCGATATTGTGGACTTTAGATTAGAAGCCGCCCGAAGACTGGGGGCCGACTGCGTGGTCAACGCCCATCACCAGGATATTCCCACCGCCGTAAACCAGGAATTCGGCAAAGATGGCGCCGACCTGATCTTCGAATGCGTGGGCGCAGAACAACCCTTAGAGACGGCCATCCAGACGGCCCGAAGGGGCTCGAGAATCATCGTTGTCGGGGTCGTCGGCGGACGCACCCCGCTCTCTATAGGATTACTTCAGGACAGAGAACTGGAGATGATCGGGACACTTATGTATATGAAAGAGGATTTTCTAACCGCCATTGACCTGATCCGATCAGGCAAAGTCACTCCGGAGGAGATGATCACCAACAGGTTCACATTTGGAGACTTATCCCAGGCATACCGGGAGGCAGATGAGAACAATCACAGAAATCTCAAGGTTATGGTAGAATTCTGAGGCAAAGTTAGACAACGAACTTTAGGGCAATACTCTTTTTAGAAGCCCAGCAGTGGAATACAACTTCCACCGCTGGGCTTTTTGGGTTCAGCACGCACATATTCGTAGGGGCAGGACACCGTGCCTGCCCTGGTGTATGGGTAGACCCTTCGGGCTTGAGCCCTCC
>JAUWEO010000124.1 GCA_030608245.1 Candidatus Latescibacterota bacterium | reverse complement strand
AGGATTTCGAGAACGGTGCTCGAGGGGTGCTGGTGCTGGCCTGCCACGAGGATGCCTGTCAGCACCTAAACGGCAATCTGAGGGCATCAAAACGGGTAGAATTGGGCAGAAAAATATTGGGGGAACTGGGCATCACTCCTGAAAGGCTGGATATCGGGTATCTCTCCTCGATGGAGGCAGAGAAGTTCGTCCAATATATCGAGGGAATGGCCCAGAAGCTGAAGGAATTAGAACAGGCAACCCAGAGGGGATAATGCAAAACTTAATTCTCTGTGTTCTCTGTGGTTAAGCTTTCAATAATATCGAATAAATGGAAAGGAGAGTCAAAATGGCAAAGATCATCGACGGCAAAGCCGTAGCTGAAGAGATGCGGGAAGAGATGAAAACCCAGGTAGAGGAGCTTAAGGAGAAATATGGCCTGACGCCGGGGCTGGCAGTGGTCCTGGTGGGCGAAGACGCAGCCTCACAAGTCTATGTGAGAAACAAGGCCAGGGCCTGTGATAAATTAGGGGTATTTTCAGAAGAATACCGCCTGCCTGCAGATTACCAGGAAGAGAAGCTCTTAGAGCTGATTGAAAAACTCAATCAGAACCCGAAAATCCACGGCATACTGGTACAGCTTCCCTTGCCTAAACAGATAGACGAAGAGAGGGTGCTCACTGCCATTGATCCGGCCAAGGATGTAGATGGGTTCCACCCGGTGAATGTGGGAAGGCTAATGATTGGAAAGCCCGGATTTCTTCCCTGCACGCCCCACGGGATCCAGCAGTTACTGCTGAGAAGCGGCATCGAGATTGAGGGCAAACATGTAGTTGTAGTGGGCCGGAGCAATATAGTGGGTAAACCGGTGGCGATGATTCTGGTACAGAAGAAAACGGGGGCAAATGCCACTGTCACCATCTGCCACACCAGGACCCGGGACATGGCCTATCACACCCGGCAGGCGGACATTCTGATTGCAGCCGCTGGCCGGCCTGGTACCATCACCGCTGAGATGGTGAAAGAGGGCGTAGTGGTGATCGATGTGGGGGTGAACAGAGTGGAGGATTCCACCGCCCCCAAAGGTTATCGGCTGGCAGGTGATGTGGATTTCGAGGCGGTAAGCAAGAAGGCCAGTGCCATATCGCCTGTGCCTGGCGGCGTAGGCCCGATGACTATCACCATGCTTATGCACAATACCATCGAGGCAGCGAAGATGAGCCAGCACATCGAATAAGTAGGGCCGATTCGCGAAGCACCCCGTTAGTTGAAATTTTGACAGCCAATCTGAAAAAAAACAGTGTTTTTTGAACTATTGGAAAACTCAGGAGGGCACAATGGCTATTTTTAGGGATCGTATTATTCGCGCTGCTAAGTTAGATGTTCATCTGTATGAAGAGGTTGAGGCCGACAGGGGGGCAATGGGTCAAGCCGTGGGGATTGTTGTTCTCTCCAGTGTGGCAGCTGGAGTGGGAGGCATTGCAAAAGGAGGGTTTGGCGGGATTTTGATAGGCACGATTGCAGCCCTATTAGGATGGTGTATCTGGGCCTATCTCACTTACCTCATTGGTACAAGACTCCTCCCTGAGCCACAGACCGAAGCAAATCCCGGTGAATTGCTGCGAACTATTGGCTTTTCGAGTTCCCCCGGTTTGATTCGAGTGTTAGGCATTATCCCAGGACTCAGAGGGGTGGTTTTCTTAGTAGCCTCAATTTGGATGTTAATAGCAATGGTGATTGCAGTCAGGCAAGCTCTTGATTATAGGAGCACATCGCGAGCCGTAGGGGTCTGTGTGATCGGCTGGATCATTCAAGCGCTGATCGGTGCGTTATTACTTTCTATTCTGGGTGGTGTTGCAAAGCCAGTCTGATGTTTTTTTCAGGTTGCCGTCAAAATATCCAGATAACATAGAGTTTGTGGCTCGACCGTGTTCGTTCCTGTCTGCGTGCGGGCACATACAGATGCTTTGCACTTGGCAGGGTCGGGGAATGAACCTTATCCGAACTGAAGAAAGATTGGTTCGCAAAAAGACCCTAAACCTGATTTCACCACAGACACGAAGGACTCAGAGAGAAATAAATTTCAAATAATCAAGTAATTATGTGGTTGCTTTTCTCCGTGTCTCCGTGCCCTCTGTGGTGGATTTTAGACTTTTTACGAAAGGACCAATTATGATAGGCAAAAAAGAGAGAGAACCGTTCCATTGGCGTTCAGCAATTAGTCACAAAACTCGTGATAAGATAGTCGTGCGAGGTTATGATGTGAACGAACTGACAGGCAATGTGAGTTTCGCTGAGATACTTCACTTGGTATGGAAAGGAGAGTTGCCAGAGGAAAATGTTGCCAGAATGATCGACGCTCTATTAGTGTGTTTTGCTGAACATGCGATGTCTCCCTCTACTGTTTCAGCGAGAATGGTTATGTCTGGCGCAGGTTATATTATGCCAGCTTTGGCTGGAGGCATCTTGAGCATCGGTTATATTCACGTGGATGCGCATGAAGCTGCTCAGACGTGGATAGCAGCAATAAAATTGATGGAAGAAAAAGGTTGGACTTTAGACCAGACAGCCGACTATTTGGCTAAAGGGATCAGAAGCGAGGAAAAAGATGATACGTTTATAAGAATATTTGGTAACCGAACAGTGCTACCAGGATGGCATCATCCCCAACATATTCGTGATTTACGGTCTCCACGAATCATCGAATTGGCTGAAAGGTTTGGCGTAGCAGGAAATCATGTGAAGTTTGTGGTTGCATTAGAAAATGCCACTGAAAAATATTGGGGCAGGAAAGTTTATATGAATGTGGCCGGTGCTATATCCTCTACACTCGTAGATATGGGATTCAATCCAGATGAATGTTTAGCTTTCTGTGCTATTGCCAGATCTGTAAGTATAGTAGCTCATTGTGTTGAAGAGAAAGCAAGAGAAAAAGGATGGAGGGCTTCTACTAAATCAGAAATCATTCAGCCACTTGATTTGGCTTTACAAAAACCTGATTATTATGACGGTCCTCCGAATAGACATCTTCCCAAGGAAAAAATTGTTGAACCGTTAACTCGTGCGCCATACCATTACCTTGATCAATCTGAGGAGGAATAGATTCCTCCGCTCAGGCAGAGAAAGCGTTTTGGATCTGCTTCGGGCTGAATGGCTATGAGAAATTCTCTGATGAACGGCAAGGAATTCACAGTAGGAGCTGTGGTAATATAGGAAAGATTAAGAATTCCAGCAGAAATAGATACAAGCAGATCAGGGGGAAAGATAACATACCTATAAAAACGGAGGTTATATAGAATTATGCAGGACGATATTCAGGGGATGTATCGTAAAGCAAGAAAGGCTTTTAAAGAAGTTGAATTCTGGCCTCAGGAGAAGGTGGACGAGATGGTGGCTGCCGTGGGTTGGGAGTGGCAAAAAGACGACGTGGCTAAGGCATTGGCCAGACTCGCCGTGGATGAATCTGGAATAGGTGTTTACGAAGACAAGGTGGCCAAGGTAAAAAGTAAGACACGAGGCAGTCTGTGGGATTTCCGCGGGGTGAAAACGTGCGGCGTAGTCAAAGAGGACACAAAGAAGGGGCTGAAAATATTGGCCAAACCTATGGGGGTCATTGCCAATGTGGTTCCCTGCACGAATCCTGAGTCCACAATTTGTGCTCTCGGTCTCAGTATTTTGAAGACAAGAAACGCGATGATTGTCTCACCCCATCCGAGGACCCAAGGATGTTCATATCTTACTGTTGAGTACGGGAGAAAGGCGCTCGAGAAAATCGGTGCTCCGGTGGATTTGATGCAATGTATTAAACATACCAGCAAAGAAAAGACATCCGAACTTATGAGGAATTGCGACTTTGCCATAGCTACCGGCGGAGCCGCACTGGTGAAGGTGGTCTATGCGGCCGGCAAGCCCTGCCATACGGTAGGAGCCGGTAATGTTGTATCTATTGTGGATGAAACGGCCGATCTGCCCGCTGCAGCCCATAAGATTGTGCAGTCCAAGGTCGCTAATAATTCTGCCTCCTGTTCCTCAGAAAACGCAGTGGCTATCGAGGCAAGCGTGTACGATGAAATGATAACCGCATTGAAATCTGAAGGCGGGTACTTGTGCAATAGGGAAGAGCGGGAAAAGTTGAGAAAAGCCCTGTGGCCTGATGGGGTCACGTTGAATAGGAACGTAGTGGCCAGATCCGCACGACACGTTGCCGGGCTGGCGGGGATCGAGATGCCCGAAAATACAAGGTTTATCATGGTGCTTGGGGAAAAGCCGGGTCCCGAAGACAGGTTTTCAGGCGAGAAGCTATGTCCGGTGTTGACGGTGTGGAAATGGACGGACTTCAGCGAGATGGTAGAACGGATGAAGAAAATGCACAAATTCTCAGGGGAGGGTCACTCCGCCTCAATTCACAGCGAGAATGAAGGACATCAGCTGGAACTTGCCATAAAGGCTAATGTAGGAAGAGTAAATTGCAATATGCCCCACGGTGCGGCAAATAGTGGAAGCTGGTTTAGCGGCAACCCCTTCACTGACACGCTTGGCTGTGGCACCTGGGCTGGTAATATGACCACTGACAATATCAACTGGCGGCATTTCCTCAATTACACTGTGCTTTCTGTTCCCATTGAAGAATACATCCCCAGTGATGAGGAGATCTTTGGAGACTATTTGAAGAAGTGGGGAGGCCATAATGAAAGCAAAGGCAGCTGTCTTTCTGGGTGCAGGAAAACCGTTTGAAATCCAAGAATTTCCTCTGCCAAGGGCTGAACCAGAGGGAATTCTGGTCAAAGTGAGAATGTCTACTATCTGTGGTTCAGACCTCCACACCTGGCAGGGGAAGAGAGAAGCTGCTTTGCCGATAATCCTGGGACATGAGATTGTCGGCGAAATTCAGGAAATCGGCGAAGGAGCCGACAGAGATGTGTTGGGAAACCCGCTGGCAAAAGGCGACCGTATCACCTGGACCATAATGGCAAGTTGTGGAAGATGCTATTACTGTCAAATGAAACAACTTCCCCAGAAATGCCTTCACCTGTTTAAATATGGGCATGAAAGTTGTCAGAATCCTCCCCATTTGAATGGTGGACTGGCTGAATATATCTACATTAAACCAGGGACAGGTATTTTCAAAATTCCTGAAGAGCTCTCGGATGAAGAGATTACCCCTATCAATTGTGCCTTGGCCACTGTAATCAATGGTCTGGAGACTATCGGGATTGAACTGGGCGATAATGTGGTAGTTCAGGGGGCAGGGATGTTGGGGATTAATGCCGTTGCGATGCTTCGGGAAAGAGGTGCAGATAAGATAATTGCTCTTGATAAAGAGCAACAGAGACTGAAAATTGCTAAGCAATTTGGTGCCGACAAGGTCATCAATGTTAATCAAATGAACCCAGCGGAGACCCTTTCCTTAATAAAAGATTCGACTGGAGGGTATGGTGCTGATGTAGTTATCGAAGTTTCAGGCAGTCCTGAAGTGATTCCTCAGGGGATAGAGATGCTGCGTGTTGGCGGAAGATATCTGCTAATAGGCACAGTTTTCCCTGAGGCCAACTTCATGCTTGACGGCTATGCAGTGACCACTAAGATGGTAACTATAAAAGGGATTCATAACTACCAGGTTCGCCATTTAGGAGAAGGATTAGATTTCGTGATCAGAACCCATGATAAACATCCTTTTAATAAATTGGTCACACACCGCTTCAATTTGCAGGAAGTAGATCAAGCGTTTGCAC
>JAUWEO010000028.1 GCA_030608245.1 Candidatus Latescibacterota bacterium | reverse complement strand
CCCCGGGAGATAGAGCTTCTCCGGCAGAGCAATCGAATCGTCGCCGATGTCCTTGTCACCTTGAGAGATCTGATACAGCCGGGGATAACTACTAAAGAGTTGGATCAAACAGCAGAGGATCTAATATTGAACAACGGAGCTATCCCGGCTTTTAAGGGATATATGGGTTATCCGGCAGCGCTCTGCGCCTCGGTCAACGAAGAGGTGATCCACGGAATACCAGGACCTCGCCGGCTCAAGACGGGCGACATAGTGAGCTTGGACTTAGGGGTGAAGCTCAACGGTTACTACGGCGATGCCACCATCACAGTGCCGGTAGGAGAGGTGAACAAGGAGACTGAAGGGCTACTTCGGGTGACCGAAATGGCACTTTACGAAGCCATAAAAATGGCCCGAGTGGGCAACCGACTCTATGACATCTCCTATGCCATTCAATCCCTTGCAGAGTCTAATGGATTCTCCGTAGTGAGGGACTTTGTCGGACACGGGATCGGCAGGGATTTACATGAAGAACCTCAAATACCTAATTTGGGATGCCCTGGTCATGGCCCCCGGCTTAAAAAGGGAATGGTGCTGGCAATAGAACCTATGATCAATCAAGGAGGATGGCAGGTAAAGATTCTCCCAGACAAATGGACAGTGGTCACTGCCGACGGCGAGCTGTCTGCACATTTTGAACATACTATCGCCATCACTGACGCTGAGCCAGAGATATTGAGCCTGCCCTCGTCAGTAGAAGAACACCAAGAATCCTGAGGAGATGGAAGTGGAAAAGGAGAGCTTTAAGGAGCAAGTAACGAGGAAGATAGATTCTATTAAGCACGAACTTTTGGAGTTCAGCCACTTAATTCATCGCAATCCGGAGACTTCTTTTGAGGAGAGAAAGGCAGCAGCCTGGCTGACAGAGAAGCTGCAGGCAAATGGATTTCAAGTGGAAAGAAGATTAGGTGGATTGGAGACGGCATTCCGGGCGGTACTGCCCCAGAGAGTTCAAAAGAGACCGGCCGTGGCCCTGTTGGCGGAATATGATGCCCTGCCAGAGATAGGCCATGCCTGTGGACATAATATAATAGCAACTGCCTCCCTTGGGGCAGCAATTGGCTTGACCGAAGTAATAAATCAGCTCCCAGGAACAATTCAGGTGATAGGCACCCCTGCTGAAGAAAGTGGCTGTGGGAAGAAAATCCTGGTAGAGAAAGGGATGTTCAGGGAACTGGATGCAGCTATGATGGTCCATCCTTCTAATCGTACCCTGGTGGCACGGGGCTCGCTGGCTTCCCAACTGGTGGAGGTAAGATTCCACGGCAAGGCCGCTCACGCTGCCGCCTATCCAGAGAAGGGTATTAACGCCTTGGATGGAATTATCGAGACTTTTAACAACATCAACGGCCTGCGACAGCACCTGCGGAGCGATACTCGCATCCACGGAATAATTACCAATGGGGGAACCAGGACCAATATCGTCCCTGACTTCGCTGCTGCCAGCTTTCAGGTGAGGGCCGCTGACGATGAATACTTGAGTGAGTTGCTGCAGAAGATGGAAAACTGCACCCGGGCAGCAGCTCTGGCCACCGGCGCCAGACTGGAATTCGAGCTGAGTGACAGCTACTACCGAGCTATGAACCCCAATCACACCCTGGCTGAGCTTTTCGCCGCCAATCTTCGCCAGCTTGGCCAACAACTCGACGAATCACCCCGGACTGGGGCAATGGGTTCCACCGATATGGGGAATGTAAGCAGCGTGGTGCCAGCTATACACCCTTACATTGCTATCTGTCCTGAAAAGGTGGTGGGACACTCACCACAATTCGCCCGGGCCGCCATCTCTGCCAGAGCGGATAAAGCCCTTCTAATCTCTGCCAAAGCCCTGGCGATGACTGTTGTGGATCTATTGAGCGATCCTGCCATAATGAACAGAGTGCAGCGAGAATTCAAATCGCAGCATCAGAAATAGTCATTAGTGGTCAATGGTAGATTAGCCAGTCAAAGGTCAAAACCTTGTCGCTCTGGGGTCAAAGACTTCCTTGGCTATGAAAATAGTAACCTTAGGGACAGGCGGGGCCATTCCCACGCCAGTCCGGAATCTGCCTGCAACTGCCGTGCAAAGAGGGGCGGAAATATTCCTTTTCGACTGCGGCGAAGGCACTCAGTTGCAGTTTTTGAAAGCGGGTCTAAGTCCGGGGAAGTTGAAGGCTGTCTTCATATCCCATCTGCACGGAGACCACATAGTGGGACTCCCCGGGTTGCTTATGACTCTGAATCATCTCTCCCGAAAGCACTCCCTTTCTGTATTTGGCCCTCCCGGAATTTCAGACTACATCCAACAGACTTGCAAATGCCTCCAATTTACCCCTGGATATGAACTTATAGTTGAGGAATCAAGCGGGGGACGAATTCACAGTGGCTCTGATTACCGGGTGGATGCGGTGCCAGTCGACCACACCGTGTTCACGTTAGCTTATGTCTTTGAGGAAAATGAGCGTCCGGGAAGGTTTCTTCTGGAACAAGCTCGACAGCTTGGTGTGCCCGAGGGCCCTTTGTATGGTGAGCTTCAGGCCGGGAAGGACATCACCCTCAGCGACGGCAGAGCAGTACGGGCAACAGAGGTGTTGGGAAAGCTTAGAAGAGGAAGAAAGGTGGTCTATGCCGTTGACACCTGTCCCTGCCAACAGGTGGTAGACATCTCCACTGGCGCAGATCTACTCATTCACGATGGTATGTTCTCCGACCAGCTACGGGAGGAAGCCCGGCTGAAAGGACACTCTACAGTTGTCCAGGCAGCAGAGATCGCCCAGAAGGCTAAAGTGGAAGAACTTCTGCTCACCCACATAAGTCCTCGCTACCGCGACCAGGACGCACTTCTGCAGAAAGAGGCAATGGCCATCTTCCCCCACAGCACCGTGGCCAAAGACCTGATGAAATTCGAAATTCCGGTCCATAAATAGGATGCTTTGCCTTCTTCTTCTTAATCCTATATCCGGGAAATTGAACACTGAAAAACACCCAAAGAGGCTCGATATTTATTAGATTGTTCCCTATTAGTTACTTCACTATCTTTGAGGCCAAAACCAATTTGAACCCTCTTTTTTGCAGTTTGGGCAGCATCTCTTCCAACACCTTCAAGGTGTTCTCCCGGATATGCCCAATTCCTATTGCTTCTTGCTGTTCTGCCGCCAATCGGGAAAGCTCCAGCAACCTGGCCTCAATACTGCTTTTCTGAGCATCCTCGTAATCGATAAACACGTCCCTTCGGCCGCATTGGACCTTCACCTTCTTAGCTGTGGAGTAGCCAACGGATCGAGAAGATGTCATACTGTCCACAAAGAACAGGTCTCTTCTTTTTATCTCCTTCAGTACTGTTTCCATAACCCTGCGGTTTTCAGTGGCCCTTGACCCCATATGGTTGTTCACTCCCTTTGCGTGGGGAACATCAGCAAGGGCCCTTCGGATCAGTGTTCTGATCTGAGCAGTGGATTGTCGGACAAGGATGGCTCCTTTGCCCGGATCGTTTTCTGATGCGTCCTGTGGCTCCATAGGCAGGTGAAGTATCACCTCGTGTCCACTCCTGAAGGCCAACTCAGCCACTTGCCGAGAGTACCTAAGGTAGGGCAGCACCGAGAAGCTGAGTTGCGAATCGAGTTCACAGAACCTTCGAGCCAGTTGTATGTCACCACCAAAGTCATCCACAATCAGGGCAATAGTACCGATCTTCCGCCGCAGTTGTCGGTTTTTAACCAGAACAACCTCTTCCGTTACCCTTCCCTGTTTTGCCATCTGAAGCACTACCTTGTCTTTCCCCGGATATTCCACTGCCCTGCTGATCTCTCCCCCCAGTCTCTTGGCCAACCGGGAAAGCTCAAGGTTGCAGACAACCAAGGCAAGGTCGTCGGGAACCTGAACCAGAATACGACCAATACCTTCCTTCAGCGGTTTCTGCTCCGAGATAAGTTCCTGCCATATACCAAGCCCAGCCAAGGTCTCGCCAATTCGGGCCTTCAGACTATCGGAGAAGGCCTGGTAGATATCTTCTGTCTCCCGTCCCCGGTCCACCTGGATGATGGATTTGAACCTGTAATAGAAAAAACGGCCTCTCCCAGCGAACTGCAGAACAAAAACAGCAACCAGAACGATAATCACTGCAAGTATAACTATGGTTCGCTTAGAAGATCGCCGCTTTCTTCTACCTCGTAGGGAGCGAGAAATTCGGTGCCTGGAATGTTGAATCTGATCTCTCATCGAATAAAGAGCCTCGCCACAAAGACACAAAGGTACAAAGAAAATTCGTATTCTTTAATCTTTGTGTCTTCGTGGTAAATTATGTTGTCGCTCTTGGTTGGAGGGGTGCAGCAGCGTCCCGCTCCCGCAAGTCCTCTCCCAGAATGGTCAGTATTTGCAGGAACTCTACTGAGGGATCACATCTTCCCACCGGACAATCGCCCAGTAGCCCTCTGAGTCTTCCCGTAGTTTGTATTTCATAGGCTCATTAATGTAAACGCCGTGCTCTTTGCTTTCCTCCAAATAGAGATAGATATTCACGGTGCCTTCGTAGATCACCCAGTCCTCATCCGGATGTGCATACGGAAACACATCTCCTGCTTCTTCCGCTGATTCTATCCGGGGTTTTCCGTGGGAGAAGGTAAATTCGATAACCTGAAACCCAGGGCCTTTGGGATAGGAGAAGCCAGGATCCAAGTTAAACAATCTCCTTATATTAGTGATCTCATCATCCTTGTTTAGACCCGTGCAAAATTCGGGGTCGTCAGGGTAAACTCCTGGAATGTAAAACCAGTAGTCTTCATCTAAGCAGTCTTCAAATACCTCAATATCCCGGTTGTTCATGGCGTAGAGGAGGTTGTTGATAACATTCTCAGGTCTATCACGGTCCTTGATAGGTATTTCTGTATCATTGTCAGGCTTATGTGTAGAAGGAGCAAACGGGTTCCAGCAGCTAACAGAGAGTACCGCAACTGCCACCATTGAAAATAATACCAGCCTCAACTTTATTTGAACTTGCTGCATTTGATCTGCCTCCATTTTCTTCCTGGTTAGAATGTTGCTCTCAACTCCCCCCAGGTGTGTGAGTCAGTTTTCTCATCCTCCCACTGGAAGATAATCCAATTTCCCTGCTGGTCACATCTGAGAGAGAATTCAGCGCTCCCCTTCACCGATCTGGGAGCGTCTGTGTGGTGATGGTGTATAAGGGCTATGTGGTAGTCGTAGCGGTAGTGGACAAATTCAGCGGTTTCCTCTATCACCGTAGCGTTTGAATCGACGGAGGAGCTGAAACTGATCAGCGTGGTCATCTCTTTGTCAAAAAGCCTCTGGCAGAAAATAGACTCCTCCTCTCGCCCCCACGGTTCGGAGAAAACATCGGGAAACCTCTCACTGTCTGAGCCGTCGGGCACGAAGAGAAAATCCTCCGAGAGGGTGTCCATATAATCGTTGATACTCATATATTCACAGGAGATCTCTAAGTTTTTTAACACATTCTCCGCAGATGTTGGCTCCAGAAGTGGGAGTTGCTCTCCTGTAGGAGGCTCCGGTTCCCTGGTGGCAAAAGGGTTCCTGCATCCGAAGACCAGAACCAAGAGCACAATGAGAATTGCTGTATGGATTCTCATAACCCTAAGCCTAAGGAAGTAGTGCGCTTTGCCACTTTCCGTTTTGCATTTTGCATTGCTCATTTTGCATTGAGCCTTAGAACCCTCCCCTAAATGGCAGAGGGGTGAACGAGAGGACAAAGAGCAACAGTGCAAACCAACCGATTTTTCTGCCTCTTTCGTCTAAGGGAGTATAGGGGTCAACTGGGGGTGGATGCTTCATGCCCAGAAGCAGTCTAACAAAGACTGCAAACACAAACCACCCTAACCACCGGGAGGCGATTCCCAGCGCCAAAAGCGCCAGTAAGGTGAGTCGACCAATCAAGATGTGCTTACGGCCAAACAGCGCATAAGTGATGTGTCCTCCGTCCAGTTGACCTATGGGCAGCAGATTTAGAGCGGTCACAAAAAAGCCCAGCCAGCCGGCAGAAGCAATGGGGTGGAGCACCACCTGGTATCCCGAGTGCAACTGCCCCAGTGCAACCCGACATATAATAGAGAATATCAGTGGCTCACCCAGAGAAATACCTGCCTTCACCTCTGAGACAGGTACCACCTCAGACATCTTGAGTCCTATTATGGAGGCTATCACTGCCACCACGAAACCAGCTATCGGCCCGGCTGCACCTATTTCCACCAACGCTCTTTTGTTAGGCATTGGCGACTTCATTTTGATGACCGCCCCGAAGGTACCTATTAAGGAGGGAGCGGGGATAAAATAGGGCAGGGTAGCCCTGACACCCCAACGGCGGGAGGTGAGATAATGCCCCATCTCGTGCACTCCCAGAATGGTCAGCAGCGGGAGTGAAAACAGAAATCCCCGGTAGATTTGCAGCGGGTGAGCAGTCAGATCCACACCGGCCCAAAAGGTGCCCACTATCGTGGTGGTAACTATCGTGGCACACAGAAGAAGGAGGTTAGTCCGAGGGAGAACCGGCACCTTCCTCGCAGGCCTTGTTGTATATTCCTCTCCAATCCTCCAGAATTCATCTCTCATAATTCACGCATGAAAAGCCGATGGCTCACTTGCCCACCTTTTTCCAGTCGGCAGTGAAGCGTTCCAGACCTATGTCAGTGAGAGGGTGTCTGGTAGCTTTGATCAACACCGGGTATGGGACGGTAGCGATGTCAGCGCCGGCCAAGGCTGCCTGAGTGATATGCAGTGGGTGCCGAATGCTGGCGGCGATCACCTGAGTTTCCAATTCATAGCTCTCAAATACCTCTACTATTTGAGCTACCAGCTCCATCCCGTCGTGTCCGGCATCGTCTAACCGACCGACAAACGGGGAAACATAAGTAGCACCGGCCCGGGCCACAAACAGGGCCTGGCTCAATGAAAAGGCGAGGGTAGCGTTGGTCTTAATCCCACCTGTAAGCGCTGAGTCGTGGGCGACCTCTGGGTTGGTTTGACATTCGCCCTGCCAACGGCAGCCTTGACAGATATGCTCCGCATCAATCTGGGTCTGGGAAAGGACACAGATGGCCTTCAACCCCTCCTCAGTGGCCGGAATCTTCACCACCACATGGGGAGACCACTGGGCAATATTTCTGGCTTCTCCAATCATGTCTTCTGCTGTTGTGCTTATCACCTCAGCCGAGACCGGCCCCTGCACAATGTAGCAGATCTGCTGGGCTACATCCTTGTAATCCCCACGTCCAGCCTTCATCATCAGACTGGGATTGGTGGTCACCCCGCTGATAATGCCAAGTTTCGCTGCCTGTTGAATCTCCTCCAGCTTGGCCGTATCTAAGAAAATGCGCATAGTTATCTCCTTTGATTAAATTCCGCTGATATCCGATGAGTGTCACCAAGATCAAAATAATAAGGAACATAGGCATAGTCAAACCGCCATCTCCCTACCCGAAGCCCCAGGCCGGCGGCGATGTTTCTCTCCTCGTGTCCAGTCTGATACCCCCCCCGGAGAGAGAGAAGCTGACAGAGTTGGTATTCTGTGCCGAAGTGAAGATTGTTCCCGGAATCCCGGGGCAACTCCAGGTCAAAACAGACTAAAACACTTCCAGGAGCCAGATGGAACTGGTATGAAACACCAAGTTGCATCACCATAGGAAGTTTGATGGGTTCTTCTTTCAATTTGCTCACTCTTCCGATATTACGGAGAGAAAATCCCAGATTGAGATGGGGGGAAAAGTGGCGATAAAGCAAACCAAGGTCAAACGCAAGTCCTGACGCACTTTCGATATATATCTTCTCATAGAGAAATTTACCGGTAATTCCCAGACTCAGGTTGTCTCTGACAGAACGGGCGCAGGAAAGAGCGACCATAAGATCGTGTATGCTGAAGGTATCCTCTGGCCTGGGGGTGGGTCGAGTACGCAGCTCTAACTGGCCAGCAGTGTTATAGGCAAAGCTCAGTCCCAAGCCGGACTTACCGTCTCCAATCGCTACCCCTCCGTATTCGTGGCGTATCCCCTGAAGCCACTGGGTGTGCATAAACAGGGCACTTCTACCTTGGGTCTCCACCAACCCAGCAGGGTTCCAGTAGCATGCTGACTGGCCTTGAGCCGCTGCGGTGAAAGCATCTGCCATCGCCGCTGCCCGAGCCCCAACCCCCATCTTCAGAAAAAGCATACCGTTGTCGCCGCTGGAAGAGGCTTCGGTCACAGTCCCTGTAACAATCCCCACTGCCAGAATAACCTGGAGAACTTTCTGCCTGAGCACGCTTGTGTAACTCATATAAGATCCTTTCTATTCAGAATAAAGGGAAGGCAACTGAGATGGACATCGAGATTAATTGAACTCAATCTAATAAAAGGCCGGTTTATTGTCAAGCCTTTTGTAGCTCATCGGAATGAGTTTTGAGTTGGCAGGGCTACGGAAACTTCATTTCCAAAGTTCGCTGAGCATTGAAGGGAAACCACAGGAATGAAACTCCCCTCATCTAAATGGGGCGCTATGTAGTGTCCGATTTTACATCGCACGAATACCCGAGATTTTCGGATAGGTTCTAAGTCTCTAAAAAAAACGCCCCTGCCACAGAGGCAAAGACGGTCTTGTTCCAAGATGGATTTTTTTCAACCTTAATCTAACGTAAAGGTATCTTCCTACTGACCCTGATGCATTTGAGTCTTCTTAGTCAGCTTCGTGTTCATGGCATTAGTCCATTTATGATATTCGTATTCCCTGTAATAGAAAGAGATTGTTACTTCCTAACAAACAGGCCTTCAGACCTATTTTATCCCGTCTTATTCCTTTGGCTCTGGTGGAGTTTCCTTCTGAGGTGGTGGAGAAAACGTGGGTTTTGAAACACTTTTTGACTCGACAACTTCCACGCTTTTGGGTCCCAATTTGAATAGCTTACGGTCAGGAAACACTAAGCTGGGGTAATGGTAGTAAAAGTTCTTCATCTCCAAGCTCTTCTCACTGCTGACTATAGTGGGCGGCCATATTCTTTCACCTGCCATACGATATCGAACAGTAACAAGTGGGTATATTTCTCCTCTCTCCATCTTCTTAATACCTTTTACCTTGACAAAGAACTTATAGTGCTCCTCTGGCTTCAGTCGTCCAACGCTCACAGGGAAGATAGTGCCCTCTGCCGTGTTGCCAAACCCGTCACATATGAAGCCTCTGTACGGCTCTACGTTAGGTGAAACGGAAAGCTCGGTTACCTCTACCATCTTTGTTGGTGCGTTTTCCTCCCCCAAAAATGTAATATCGGGGAAGAAGAGCCGAAACTCTACAAATTCCATATCTTCTTTACCCCTATTCTCCATGTCGTAGCTTAAGGCAAATAATGCTTCTCCACTTTGAAATGAGGCACTGTAAGAGGTATGGATGAATAGATCGAAGAGAGCCAGGCCATCCTCCCTGTAGAATTGAGTCACATCGCCGAAATAGTTGTCGTATTGGGCAATCACCGCTTTGCCAGGGGCAATACGAACCCCACGCCAGTGGAAGATGACCTCTTCATCGTTCTCCTCAATTGCGGCACGATCAAGAAGAGTGTAATCCGATATTTCGACCTCATAGGGATAGTACCTGGGTTCTGAGAGAAGCGACATTTCCATAAAGGCAGGGTAAAATTCCCCGATCACGTAAAGCTCTTTAGGCACAGGCGACTTGATGTCTATGGTCAAATCCTCTTCCGACAAATTGACTATCATCGCCTCGTGGTTGATTACAGGGACGAAGTTGCGGGTTTGAGGTACATCTCTCTCTATCACCAGGATAGAGGGCTGCGTAGATTGAGCTTCATCGGTCTGTGTAAGGGGGAGAGGCAAAGCACACGTATCCGACACAGCAGCATGACAGTGACCAGGAGAGTCAGCCGTCGCAGAGCAGATCAAGAAGATCAGAAGAAACTGGGTAAAAAAAGACCACCTTCTCATTGGCTACTCCTCAGATAGGATCTGTTTGTAAAAGAAAGAGCCACCTCCCTCAATGAAGAAGGTGGCTCTCAATTCCTCGGAAAACTTGCTACTTCCAAGCGCAGTTGTAAGGCCGAAATCTGCCACCGAACCGTTCCAGGCAAAATTGACCACTCAAACCGGCCCAGTTTGCTGCATTGTTCAACGCCGTAGCCATAGGTTTGTTCCAGTACAGAGTTTGGTACCAGAAGTAGTAATTGGCCTTGGCAGACCTATTGGACGAGACGGACACAGTAGGAGCGATGTAGGTTCTGGGCCGCCGTGAAAGGAAGGCAGCTCTTATGGGATCGTGGCAAACGTTGCAGGAGTTGACGAAAGCCACGCAGCAATAGAGGCCACGAATAGGCCACAGGGCGCTAATCTCTCCGGCCCAGATGTTGCCATCCCACATCACAATGAGCGAGGGATTGCCGTGCCCTTTGTGCTGCCAGGCAACCAAGTAAGAGTCATACCTCAGGAAATTGAGGATCTCACTCTTTGTGGCTTTAGAGCCATATCGCCAGGCTGGGGGATGCGCCAGGATACCCCACTTCCAAGAGTTGTACATGACCCACCACACATAGGACTCATACTTGGTAACCGTCGGCTTGTCTGTATACACTAAATCAACCAGTCCACTGGCATACCACCAAGAGCGGCCCCTTTCTTTTTTTACTTTCTTGGCCTCCCTGAGAATGCGGCTCATCTTAAGATCCTTCTCATATTCCCTCGCATCTGTTTTTATGGGAGGCATTTTCACCTTTTCGCGCGTGACCACATTCTTCTTGCTCCGCTCAAGCCTCAGGTCCCTTCTCGCCATTGTGGGCTTCGATACTTCCAGCTTGTAATCCTTCTCAACTTTTACGTCCTTGGCCTGACCCTTGTCGTATCGGAAGAGAATCCTGGATAGGTATGCGGTGTCGGTGGCCTTATCGAGGGAGACGGCTATGGTCTCGCAAAGGAATTCGTCCTTGCTAATCCTCTCGATGACCGTAGTCTTCGATCTCGTCTCACGACTTTTGGCTACCACCATCTTCAACTTAGCGCCAATGAGATTCTTCGAGATCTTACTCAGATCCCTCTCGATAGTTTTTCCAATTCTGAAAGGTACCCTGACCTGTGTCTTGACTTGCGCGAAAGACACCGAAACCACTATCAACACCAACCCCATAACCAAGGTCGTAATTAATGCACCCTTAGCTATATTAGCTCCTCGCATCGGATTTCCTCCTTTTTAGAGGGTTGTTTAATATGACCTTAATCTCCTATATCTGTGGCCACACCCGGTCTCCAATCACCTCCTTTTTCGGGATAAATTGAGCCCACACAGAGGAGTCTAAGGCTGAGACTCTTTCTTCGCCTCCTCCTCAATCTCCCTAGCCTTCCCCATGATCTTTTCCAGACCCCCGGCTTCCTCGATGATAGCCTCAAAATCGGCTGGATGCTCCGGAACATCTGCAACTGCAAACCCTATTGAGGACTCCTTCTCTCGTTTCAGTGCCAAATTCTCCTCAACCGGAGATGGGATCTCGCCTTTCATTTCTGGCACGTATTCTGGCTCAACTTCACGTACTTTTATCTTCTCCGGTATGTATTCGAACTCGAGCCTTGATAGGACAGCAGTGTCGGTCTCTTTATAGAGAAAGGTTATTATCACCTCACAAATGTAAGCATCCTCGACCTTCTCCAGTACTTCGCAATCCCCTCTCACCTCACCGCTCTTGGCATACTCTTCGGGAAAGTTCTCGGCTATCAGATCCTTTGATACTGCCTCTAATCGTGCCTCAAGCTTGCTTTCCAAAGGGAAAGGAGCAGAGACCTTTATCTTTATGGGTATCTCAGCAGAACTCATCAGGCATCCCACCAGTATCACAGCCATGACCATTGGCATCAACAACATTCCTTTTTCCATTTGAAAACCCCCCTTTAAAACTTGCAAAGATGTTCTTATCGAGCTTAGAAGCTTATCTCACACCTTCAGCAGACTCAGCAGCCCTTCTTTATTGATCTATCTCATCACTCCCTCGTTTTGCGCTGCCACAAGGCTATAACAAGATTAAGCTTCGCCTCCTCTCATAAGTCTC
>JAUWEO010000233.1 GCA_030608245.1 Candidatus Latescibacterota bacterium | reverse complement strand
ATAGTTGCACAAATAGCCCTCCGCTCCCATATTGGAGGTAGGCTCCATATGCGGCTCCTCCCATACATGCCAGTAGGAAAGGGCCGGATGGTCTCTAAACTCTTTCACCAAGTTGGTGAGGAACTCGCTCGCCCTCTGCCGCACCGGTTCGTTGTCAAAACATAGTCCCGGCCAGCCGCCGGCAGGTGTGCCTCCCACAGCCTGCAAGTCGAAAGCCTGCCCGTTCACTGTGACGTACCGTGCTTCGGGGTGCTGCCGGGCTACCCACCAGGGCGCATTCTCCAAGTTCGACATCAGGATAACTCCCAGACCGCTTTCAGCCGCGTAGTTTAACAGTTCCTCGATCTCGCCGAAGTCAAACAGGCCCGGTTGGTGATTGACCCAATTCCAATGCGCCTGGATCTTCACCACATTGAATCCCAACCTGGCCATCTGTTCGATGTCTTTCTTGCGCTCTCCGCGAGGCGGGTTGGGCGCACGATAGTATTGAGCACCGTAGATGAACATTTTCATCCCTCCAAGTAACTGCTCACTATCAACAGGCCTGAATTACATTCATTTCGGTTGATTATGAGACTATTTCCTCCGGTCACACTTTGGGCAGATCGAGCCCGGAAGGACTCTCCCACAATTGGCAAACTCTTTCCTGTGGGAGAGGGCTTCCGCCCTCTACTTTCCATCTCGGAAAAATATCATTTTCAACCGAAAAAGGTATTACACTAAACACATTCAATCACCACCTTGCCCGGCAGGTATTCGATTACCACTCCTTTCTCTGCCTGGTAAATTACCGATGCTTCTTTGATTAATCCGATCTCCCATCCTTCCGTCTTCACCATCCCTGTTAGCTTCAGGCCCTGATAAAGCTTATTGATCCACGGGGGCAGCCCAAATTGCAGGGCCAAGGTCTTCCCGTCCCAGTGGCTGGATTCCAGTACTCCGTAACTCCGGGTGAGATGTGGCACCGTAGGTTCGCCGTACGCCACCTCGATCCGATACGTCCCCGGACGGTTAGGCAAAAATACCATATCTTCATCGAAGTAGTGCCACGGTTTCCCATCCAACTTGGCCGAGGCAATACTTTGGGCAAACTGTACCCTGGGCGCAAAGATCAGCGGCGTCACATTGAACACCTTTACCACGCACTCGCCCCCCCGCTCCCCTGCACCCTTGCACCCCTGCTCTCTATCACGTCCAACCTCTCCAATTGCCATCACATACTGACATCCCCACCCATTCTTGACTACACCCTCGATGAAACCATAACGCTGAACTCTTACCAAGCCCTCTGTAGGCAGATAGACCTTCAGGTAGTCGCATCCCGGATACTCCAAACTCGGCTGCGCCCCTCGGAACATCCACCAGCCGTTCTCGCACACCTGATAGGGTAACCCATCCGGATCGGTGATCCTGAGAATCCGGACCATCGAGAGCGGATGAGGGTTAGAAACTTCAATCACTTCCTTCCCGCCAAAGCTTATTTCCTGCTCGTCTTGCTGAACCACCTGAGGGATGTTGTCTGTTTCGGTGTTCTTCGGTGTTTCATTTTCCAAGACGGCGAAGACCAGCTCGATAGTTTCTTCATTTACATCTTCGCTCTGAAGCACCAAAGCCTTTCCCGGTTCCCATCCTGCCTTTCGAATCTGGCCGGCCTTTAGCACCAGGACCGTCAGCTCCGGCAGGATACCCCGACTATCGGCGAACACCATCGCCTTCGGGCAGTCTAAGAAAATGGCCTCGCGATAAGCCATCCCGTCCACAGTCATCGAGTCATAGTGCTCCAGGCCGATTTCAGTGTTCAGCTCCGAAATCTCGGATTCTCTCTGAATGAGCACCTTGAAATGAGGCGTGTCGCTGTGCATGGTAACGGTTCGGCGTTCGTGCACTCGTCTGCTCTGGATCTCGGCCTGCTCCTCATAGACGGCCTTGTAACCTGCCGGTTCAACATAGCAAGCTTTGCGGACCAGTTTCCCCACTCCCTCGGCCACAGTGGAAAGGAAATTTTTAGAAAGGGGAACTGCTAAGGAGTTAGAGTCATAATGGGCTAACCCCTCCAAGTCGTATAGGAGGACACCTCCATCAATGTTGGTGTGGAAGTATACTCGGAAGGAATTGTTCTGAATAATGGAGGTATCGAGGAAGAACTCTGAGCGAGCTCGGGTCTGATACCTGGGTGCCCCGTCGTATTCGGCCATATCGGTGCGATGCCAGTGATCCATGGCACCTCCGACGCCCGTGGTTCCCAGATTGCAGGTAACGGCGCATTTCACTGGGTCCTGGGTGATGCCGTATACATAGCGCCTTAGCTCCTCCGGCCCGGTGATCCGGGATTCATTGAGCCACCAGATAGCGCTCTCAACCAGATCGTCCGGATGTTCGGCGCGACCGCGGAAGAAGTCATTGCACTGGTTGAGCACGTAATCCGGCCGGGTGTTGCCGCCGAAGAAATTTGGTGACCACGACCGGCAATCCGCCTGATAGAGGAAGAAATTCCTGCCTAGACTGCCGTGCTCTACCTTGCGGTCGTAGGCTACGATGGGATCTTTGTCATCGTAGCCGTTCCAGTGCATGTGATTGCTGGCCTGAGCGACCATAAAATTGGGGGCGCAGGCGGTCATCGGCCTGTCCCAGTTGGGTCCGCGGTTCTCGATCTGATAGGCTCCGGGATTGTACTTCCACAGCCGTTTGGTAATCTCCACAAAGAAGGCCGAACGAGAGTAATCGCAAGTCTCCGAGGTAAAACCATCGAAAGCCTCCTCCCACCCGAGGGACAGGACATTAGCAAAATCCCGTGCCGTCTTCTCCATCAGATTAAACACCCACTGGC